>JAJZJC010000133.1 GCA_021810205.1 Actinomycetes bacterium | reverse complement strand
CGCCCGTCGGCCCGTGCTGGGCGAGATCAACGGCACGTGGCTGGTGTGGGTCGTCGCCACCCAGTCCCTCTCCATCGTGGCCGCCGCCGTCGCCCCGAGCGCCCCGGCCACCTGGCTTCGGGCCGACCTGCCGGCGGTTGCGGTCTGCCTGTGGGGGCTCGGCGTCATGTTGTACCTCGTCTTCATCGTGATCATCTTCCTCCGGCTTCTAGTGATCGAGGTCACGCCTGCCGAGATGGGGCCGGCCTACTGGATCGCCATGGGGGCGACCGCCATCAGCGTGCGGGCGGCGGCCGGGATCCTCGCCCTCCACGACCCCCATGCGACGGTGCTCGTGGCGGTGATGCGGCCCTTCGTGGTCGGCCTGTCGGTCGTGCTGTGGGCCTTCGGCACCTGGTGGATCCCGCTGCTGGTGCTGCTCGGGATCTGGCGCTACGTGCTGCGTCGCTACCCGCGCACCTACGAGCCGAGGCTCTGGAACGTCGTCTTCCCCCTCGGCATGTACACCGTCGCCTCCTTCAGCCTTGGGCACTCCCCCGGCCTCGGGTTCATGGCATCGGTCGCCCGGGGGTGGGTCTGGGTCGGCGTCGCCGCGTGGGTCGGCGTGCTCTGTCTGATGGTTGGCGCGCTGGTCCGAACCCTCATCGAACAGCGGCGTCCGGAAAGCGGGACCATCTCATGACGAACAGCAGCGCGGCCGCGCTCAGTGGCCCGAGTCGAGAAAGAGGCGATCGCCATGTCCGAGGAACGCCCGCCGCTGCCGCCCTTCACGAGGGAGACGGCGCTCCAGAAGGTCCAGGGCGCCGAAGACGCCTGGAACAGCTGCGACCCCGAGCGTGTCGCCCTCGCCTACAGCGAGGATTCGGTTTGGCGTAACCGCGACACCTTCGTCGCTGGCCGGCCCGAGATCGTCGAGCTCCTCCGCCAGAAATGGGCACGCGAGCTCGACTACGCGCTGCGCAAGGACCTGTGGGCCTTCGAGGGCAACCGGATCGCCGTGCGCTACCAGTACGAGAGCCACGACACGAGCGGGCAGTGGTGGCGCAGCTACGGCAACGAGCTGTGGGAGTTCGACGACCATGGCCTCATGCGCAGGCGCGAGGCGAGCATCAACGACGTCCACATCGACGAATCCGAGCGGCGCATCTTCGGGACCCGGCCGCCCGAAGAGCGCGGAGGAGAAAACCCGCTGCGCTGACGTTCCGGCAAGCGTGCTCGACCGATCCCAACAAGGCATCGGTGGCGACAGCGGCCTCAGGCGACGATGGTGACACAACAGCGCCCGGGCTCGGGGTCGAGCCGGGCGGCACCAAGTGGGAGTCCCACCTCCTCCGCGACGCCGGTGAGCAGCTCGTGGTTCATGCGACACACGAGGTCACGGTGCTCCTCCGCCAGGGCATGGAACGGGCAGTTGGCCATGGCGACCACACCGCCGGTCAGCCTCGGCTCGTAGCCGTGGCGGGCGAGCAAGCCGACCAGCCGCTCGAGGAGCGCCGGCCGAGCTTCGCCGGCTGAGGCCCCGGTCGACGACGAGCGGAGCTCGCTGGCGAGGTCGTGGCCGTGCGCCCGGGCGACACCGGCGAGCACGCCCTCAATGTCGAGGTCACCGGCCCGCTCGCCGGCCCGCTCGACCGCCCGGGCGAGGAGCTCGGCAGCGAGGTCGTAGCGGCGCTCGGGCACGCTGACGGCGATCTCTCCCGGCGCCCGGCGATACCACTTGGCCGGTCGACCCGCCCCCGGACCGCCGCGCCCGGGAGGCCGGCGGTAGTGCACCTCGAGCAGACCGGCGTCCACCAGTTTGTCAAGGTGGAACGCGGCGACCGAGCGCGCCACGCCGAGGGCGGCGGCGGCGCCATCGCGGCTCACCTCACCGTCGGGCGAAGAAGCGACGTGCTCGTAGATGCGCCGGCGCAACGGCTCGCTCAGCGCGGACAGCGCGGACAGCGGGTCGGTCTCGGGCTCCACGAACGCCATTCTAAAACATATCGGAGTTGACGGAACCCCCGGCCTGGACTCTAAGATAGACGGTAGTCGTTGTTAGAGAGAGGAGACGTCGATGTCCATCGCAGCAACCCACCACCACGAGGGTCGGCACACCCTGCGGCTTCTGCAGGTTCCCTCGGAGAAGCTGTCCGACCCCGCCTACCAGGCCTACCTGGTGCTTCGCACCACCTTCGTGGTGGCGCCGATCCTCTTCGGAATCGACAAGTTCTTCAACTGGATGACCTTCTGGCCCAAGTACCTGTGGGTCGGCTTCCCCCACTTCTTGAGCGTGAGCCCCCAGAGTTTCATGTACGGCGTCGGCGTCATCGAGATCGTGGCCGGTCTCGGTGTCCTGGTGCTGCCGCGTCTGGCGCCCTACGTCGTGGCCGGATGGCTCGGGGGGATCATCACCAACGAGATCATCTTGAGCATCGCCCGAAACGGTGACGGCGGCCAGGTCTTCTGGGACATCGCCCTTCGGGACTTCGGTCTCATGGTGGCGGCGTTCGCCCTCGCCCGCTTGGCGGCCAAGTACGCCCCTCGGCGGCTGATCGGCACCAGGCACGGCTGATCCGGCGACTGCGCAGCCAGCCCGCCGCGCCACTCGTGACAGAGGTCCTGGCTTGGATCGCGGCCGCCCATGAGATCCCAGCCAGGGAGGGACGGCCGGAGCCTCCGCGTCGCGCGTGAGGTCCCGCCGTCGGCACCCCCTCCACACGAACAACACCACCGCAACAGATGAGAAAGGTCCGAAGGAACCATGACGTCCTCCTACGGTGCCGGGCACGACGACCCCTCCGACTGCGACGGGCACGACGCCCCGACCGACGCGCACGCTCCCCTCGTCGGTCCTCGAAGTAGCGACCTGGCGGTGCTGCAAGGCCACGTCGGCGCAGGGCGCCCAGACGAGCGGGCGACGAGAGCGTTCGGTCGGGCCAGCGCTCCGCCGACGCGCCGGTCTGGCTTGGCTTCGATGTCGGGGAGCAACGGTCAGCGCCCTGCGCCGAGCAGCAACCAGCTCGGCCGGGTTGGCTCCGCTTCGCTACCGCCGCACGTGGACATCGTCGCAACGAATGACGACGGGCTCACGGGCCGGCAGATCGACCTCTCCCGGGCAGCACGCGCCGTCTCCGAGCTGCTCGACGCACTCGGCGTCGACCGAGACGGCGAAGGCCTCGCCGACACCCCTGCTCGTGTCGCCCGGGCCTATGCCGAGCTGCTTACCCCGGAGCCCTTCGAGGCCACCACCTTTCCGAACGACGAGGGCTACGACGAGCTCGTTCTGGCCAGGTCCATCCCGTTCTCCTCACTCTGCGAGCACCACCTGTTGCCCTTCACCGGCGTCGCCCACATCGGCTATCTGCCGGGGGAGCGGCTCCTCGGGCTGTCCAAGCTCGCCCGGGTGGTCACCCACTTCTCCCGGCGCCTCCAGGTCCAAGAGCGCCTCACCACCCAGGTCGCCGACTGGCTCGCAGGTGCGCTGCATCCCAAAGGCGTCGGCGTGGTCCTCGAAGCCGAGCACGCCTGCATGTCGCTGCGCGGCGTGCGCGCCGCGGGGTCGATGACCCTCACCTCGGCGCTCGCGGGGATCGTCCGCGACGACGAGCGGACCCGTGCCGAGTTCTTCTCCCTCGTCGGTTGCCGCCCGTGACCCCGGCCGGGCTCACAGGGCCGCGCCGCTACGGCCATCGCGAGTTCTCGGCCGAGGCGCTCGCCCGCGCGAAGGATGCCGCGGTGGTGTCGGTGTGCCTGCCGGCCCGGGACGAGGCGCGCACGATCGGACGCATCGTCGAGACCATCCGGGCAGACCTGGCGGACGATGTGCACCTCGTCGACGAGGTCCTCGTCGCAGACGACCGCTCCACCGACGCAACCGCTGCAGTGGCCGCCGCTGCCGGGGCCGTGGTAGTCCCCGTGGCGATGCCCGCCGGCTCGCAGTCAGGAAAGGGTGCAGCGATGGCGACCGCGCTGGCCGCGAGCCGCGGAGACCTCGTCGTCTTCTTGGACGCCGACATCGAGCGCTTCTCGTCGCACTTCGTCGTCGGCCTGCTGGGGCCGCTGCTCTCCGACCGAGGCATCGACTTCGTGAAGGGCACCTACCGCCGGCCGCTCGCGGGGGCGCCGGGTGAAGGCGGCCGGGTCACCGAGCTCACCGCCAAGCCGCTCTTGGCCATGCTGCACCCCCATCTGGCGTGCTTCGCACAACCACTCGCCGGTGAGATCGCGGCGTGTCGGTCGGTGATCGAGGGCCTGTCGATGCCATCGGACTACGGCGTGGACGTCGCGCTGTTGATCGACGTGGCACGACGCATCGGGCTCGACGCCATGGCCGAGGTGGACCTCGGCGAGCGGCGCCACCGCAACCGACGCCTCTCGGAGCTGGCACCGCAGGCTCGTTCGGTGGCCCAGACGATCTTGGAACACGCCGGCATCGACGTCGGCGCGCCGATCCCACGAAACGCGGCGGCCCTCGCGACCAGGTCACAGTCGGTCTCAGTGGGCCCGCGGGTTGGCATGCCGGCGACGAACGGACGCAAGCTAGGTTGAACAGGAGGAGCCAATGCCACAAGCCACGCAGACCTTCGTGATCGTGGGGGCGAGCCTCGCCGGTGCCAAGGCAGCCGAGTCCCTACGAGCCGAGGGCTTCGACGGCCGGGTCGTGCTGATCGGCGACGAGGCGCGCCGCCCCTACGAGCGACCCCCGCTCTCCAAGGAGTACCTGCGTGGCGACAAGGACTTCGACGCCGCCGCCGTGCACCCCGCCGGGTTCTACGCCGAGCACGAGATCGACCTGCGTACCTCGACCACGGTGACCGCCATCAGCCCCGCTGAGCGGTCGGTCACCCTCGCTTCTGGCGAGCAGATCGCCTGGGACCGGCTGCTGCTCGCCACCGGCGCCGCCCCCCGGCGCCTCTCGGTCCCAGGAGCCGATCTCCCCGGCGTGCTCTACCTGCGCAGCGTCGAGGACGCCGACATACTCCGCCAGGCGATCAGCCCCTCCACGCAGGTGGTCGTGATCGGCGCCGGCTGGATCGGCGCCGAAGTCGCGGCTTCCGCCCGCCAGCTCGGTGCCACCGTGGCGATGGTCGAGTTGGCCGCCGTCCCCCTGGAGCGGGTCCTCGGACCGGAGGTCGGCGCCGTCTATCGCGACCTGCACCTTGGCCACGGCGTCGACCTTCACCTCGGCAGCGGCGTCGAAAGCTTCATCGGGTCGACAGTGGTCGAGGCCGTCCGGCTCTCCGACGGCACCGTGCTGCCGGCGACCGCCGTCGTAATCGGCGTGGGAGTGACGCCAAGAGCGGAGCTGGCCGAGGCGGCTGGCCTGGCGGTCGACAACGGCATCGTGGTCGACGAGCACCTCGAGACGAGCGTCCCGGGCGTCTTCGCGGCGGGCGACGTGGCCAACGCCTTCCACCCCCGCTACGGCACCCGGATCCGCCTCGAGCACTGGTCGGCCGCTCTCAACCAGGGCCCGGCCGCCGCCCGCGCCATGCTCGGCCAGGACG
>JAJZJC010000036.1 GCA_021810205.1 Actinomycetes bacterium | reverse complement strand
CGATGGGAGCGCGGCGCTGACCTTCGGGGAAGAGCCTGGCGACGTGCCCCGGTGAGCCCGGTACGCCTGCAGCGCTCACAGCGCCGAAAAGCGAGCGACGCCATGCGCGAAAGAGCAAATCGGCGGAGGTGACGTCGACGACGTTTGCTGCCACACCCTCTCCGGCAAGCAAGGCCGCAGCTTCGAGGACTTCGGGCAGGACGGTCCCCGATCCGACGAGATGCACGACCTCGCCACCCGGTACCACGCCCGCCCCGTCCACCAACCGGTAGCCCCCCGCCAGGACGTCCGAGCGCAGCTGGTCGTCGCCGACCTCGGCACGCAGCGACTCGAACGGCGACTGGTCCACGGGCCTGGTCGACAGCCGGAGATAGGTGGAGTCGCCGTCGGGGGCGAGCACCCGGCGCACGGCGTCGCACAGCGCCCAGTCGACGGCGGTCGCGTACGCGAGCTCCATGAAGGTGACTTCCGGCAGCTCGGTGCCCACCGACGGCGTCACGATCGACTGGTGCGCACCACCCTCGTAGCCGAGCGCGACGCCGGCGGGCGTCCCGACCACGATGAAGCGAGATCCGGCATACAGGCTGTACACGAACGCGTCGAGCCCTCGCAGGACAAAGGGGTCGTAGACGGTGCCGATGGGGACGAGTGGCTCACCGAACGACTCGGCGGCGGCGCCCAGCTGCCCCAAGAGGAGGAACAGGTTCATCTCTGAGAGATCGAGCTCGAAGTGCCTCCCAGCGGGACCCTCCTCCCAGCGCAGCAGCTGCGCCTCGCTACCGGGCAGGTGGCGGGCGGCGGGCGAGAAGACACCCACCTTGTTGGCCCAACCACCAAGATTGGTCGAGATGGTGACGTCGGGCGACGCCGTCACGATGCGCTCCGCCACGTCGGCGGTGCGTGCGAGCTCGCCGAGCACTCTGCCGAACGCCTCTTGGGAGGACGTGACCCGAGCGGGGCGGACCCCGCTCGCGACCGGCACCGCGCCCGACAGGTCGGGGCACGACGGCGCCGGCCGCTCGAGACGGCGTGCGACGGCTGCGCAGCTGCGCGCTTCGGGCGAGCCTGACGCGAACCGGTCCCATTCCGTCGAACGGTCGAGCCCCGTCGACGCGCGCAGCTCGTCGATCTGCGCTTCGGTGAGCAGCGCGGCGTGGTTCAGCCGGTCGCCGGCGATCGGAAGCCCCCAGCCCTTCACGGTGTAGGCGAACACCACCGCGGGCCGGTCCCAGGTCACCGCGCCGTAGGCGCGGAGGAGCTCACCCATGTCGTGACCCCCGAGGTCCGTGAGGACTTGACGGATCTCCACGTCGGGGACGTCTTCGATCGCTCGCTTCACGGCGGCGTCGGCGCCGACGAGGAAGCGATCGCGCAGCTGGGCGGCCGGGCAGGTGAAGAGCGCCTGATAGTCCTCGTTCGCCATGCCGTCGATGTGCTGGCGCAACCGCGGGCCGTCGTCTCTGGCGAAGAGGGCCTGGAGGCGGCGCCCGTACTTGGCTTCGACGACCTGCCAGCCGCTGGCGTCGAAGAGCTGCTCCAGACGCGTGGCCTTCACGCCCGGTACCACACGGTCGAGGCTCTGGCGGTTCAGGTCGACGACCCACAGGACGTTCGTCAGTTCGTGGGCGACGGGGTCGGTCACCGCCTCCCAGACGTTGCCCTCGTCCAGCTCGGCATCACCGACGAGGGAGATGAAGCGGCCGTCGTCGGGCGTCCCGAAGTGGTGGTGCAGGTAGCGGGCGGTCACCGCCGCGAACAGCGGGGCCACCGCGCCGAGGCCCACCGAGCCGGTCGAGAAGTCGACGGGATCGGGGTCCTTGGTCCTGCTCGGGTACGACTGCAGGCCGCCGAAAGCGCGGAGCTCGGTCAGGTACCGCCGGTCGAGCCTGCCGAGCAGGTAGTTGATGGCATGGAGCACCGGCGACGCATGCGGTTTCACCGAGACCCTGTCCTCGCGCTCCAAGAACCCCCACCACAGTGCCGTCATCAACGAGACCATCGAGGCCGACGAGGCCTGGTGTCCACCGACCTTCAGCGTGTCGTTCTTCGGCCGCTCGCAGTTGGCGTAGTCCACCATGCGCACCGAGAGCCACAGCACCCGCCGGGCGACGCGGTCGAGCAGGTCGAGGTCGACGGACGTGCTGTTCTTCTCGCCTGGCCCTGCGCTATCCGATGCCTCCATGTGCTGCCTCCATCTGCCCACCCCCGTCACGTCGCCTGTGCCGGCTTCTGACGCCAATGGCGCGCCCCATGATGCTATCGGCGCCTCTCTGCGGCTTCGGGTGCTACGCGCGCAAAGGGCGGTAGGGTCGCAGCCAGCGCGCTGGCGGGACTTGGGGGGCACCGTTGCACGACACAGCTTCACGTTCGCGACAGGTCGCATCCTCAGGCTGTGCCGATGTGCCCGATGTGCCCCACGTCCCGTCGCAGGTTCCCCCCGGTCAGCCTGGCGTGACGACGGACACGACCCGGTGGGGACCGCCCGCAGCCAACGCGGCCGACTCGGCATTCTGGCGGCCGGTCGACGACGCCTACACGCGCCTGCTCGACGCTGAACGGGCGATGGACCCCCATCCGTGGCTCCTCACCCAGACCCTCCTCACGAGCATCTCCCGGAGAGCGCTCTACCGGGCGCTCGGGCTCAGGCCGGGATGGCGGATCCTCGACGCGGGCACGGGCTTCGCCCCAGTCGCAGTGGAGCTCGCAGGTGCTTTCGGGTGTCGCGCTGTGGGAGTGGACATCGACGTCCGCCAGCTCGAACGCGCGAGCTCGGCAACCGACGCGCTGCGCGGCGCCGGGTGGCTGCGTCATCCAAGCCCGTCCGAGGAGCGGGCTACGGTCTCCTTCGCGGCAGGCCTCGCCGACTCCCTACCGTTCTCCGACCGCGCCTTCGACGGCGCCATCGCCCGGTTCCTCCTCCAACACGTGGAAGACCCCGCCGCCACGGTCGACGAGCTCGCCCGGGTGACGCGTCCTGGCGGCGTGGTTTGCATCATCGACGTCGACGACGGCCTGGGCCTTCGCTACCCCGAGCCTCCCGAGCCGATCCGCCGCCTCGAAGAGGCGTACCAGCGGGCACAGCACGCGCGCGGCGGCGACCGGACCATTGGGCGCAAGGTGGCCGGAATGCTCGACGCGGCGGGCATCGAGGTGGACCACGTCCTGGCGCTGCCCTACGCCGCGTACAACTCCTCCTCTTCGCCGTCGGGCGCAGGGCAGCGTCTGGTGCACGAACGGCTGTCGTCGTTCGCCGACGAATTCGTCGAACGCGGCATCCTCGACGCCGCAGCGGTCGCAGAGGGCCTCCGCGTGCTCGCGACCGAGGAGCTGCCTGCCGCGACCGTGGTGGACGTCCACCTGGGCGTGGTGGGGCACCGCCGCCAGGGCACTTGAGCCGCCAGTGCACTCGCGCCGCCAGACGGATCTCGCGGCGGATCTTCATGGAGCCGTTAATCGCGGGAAGTAACACTACGGCGTGCGGCGCGTTTGCGAGTGGTCCTGGCGCGGTCGACTTCGCCGAGTGGCGTTGGCAGGTGCCCTCGGCATCGCTGCCGCCGGGATCCCGAGCGCCGTCGCGGCCGGTTTGCAGGAGCCACCGGCGAGGACTTACTACGTCGCCGTCGGCGCATCCGAGTCGCTCGGCGTCCAGCCCACCGCCACCAGCCGGCACAGCGTGCCGACCGACGACGGCTACGCGAACGCGCTCGTCGCCATGGAGCGCAGCCGGTGGCCCGGCCTCCAGCTCGTGCACTTCGGCTGCCCAGGCATTACGGCACAGGCGGCACTGCTCGGGGGCGGTCCGTGCAGGTTCGCGGCGGGATCGGAGATCCAGGCGGCCGCCGATTTCCTCCGACGCCATCCGGGAAAGAGTGTCCTGGCCACCGTGGACCTCGGCTTCAACGATGTATGGCCGTGCCTCGCTCACCGCACGGTCGACGCCGCGTGCGTCACGGCGGCATTCGCGGTCATTTCGCGGGTGCTGCCGGTCACGCTCCACGACCTGCGCGCCGCCGGTGGACCGGACATGAAGATGGTCGGCCTGCTGCACAACGACCCCTGCCTCGCCTCCTACCTGCGTGGGCCTGCTGGCCAGGCATTCTCCGCGGCGGCGCTGGCAGTATTCGACCGGTTCAACACTTTGCTCAGCGCCATCTACACGCGCGCCGGTGTCTCCATCGCGAACGTCCCGGCGGCCTTCGCGGTCGGCACCCCTACCACCGCCGCCCTCGGCACGCACGGGACGGTCCCCCTCGACGTTGCCAAGGTCTGCACCCTCACTTGGATGTGCCGGGAACGCAACCTCCACCCCAATGCCGCGGGGTACCAGGCGATCGCCGATGCCATCGCCGCGGCGCTGCCACGACCGTCATGAGCCACGTACGCAGGTCGGCGCAGCGGGGGCGGACAGCCCTGCTTCATCCCCCGTATCATCGAATTCTCAGCTGCTTTTCTGCTGGCATTGCGCTGCCGCTCAGCTGCGCCGAATGAGCGTGCATCCCCGTGCCATTCGGCCCTATCAGCGCTGGACCAGCCCTCCTAGCCTTCGCACATGTCCACAGGCACAACAGGCGCGCGCGGCCACGACACGACCGACGAACGCTATAGGGTCGAGACTGGTGAGGTCCTCGCATCTGGGCTCCAGGTGCTGGTCCGTCTCCCGATGGACCAACGACGCGCCGACATCACGGCGGGGCATCGCAGCGCAGGCTTCGTCACGGGGTATCCAGGGTCGCCCCTCGCCGGTTACGACGTCGAGCTCTCACGCCAGGCGGCATTGCTCGGGGCGCTCGACATCGTTCACCAGCCGGCGCTGAACGAAGAGCTGGCGGCCACCGCGGTCGCCGGCAGTCAGCTCGCCTCCCTCCGGCCGGGCCGCAGGGTGGAGGGGGTCTCCGCCCTGTGGTACGCAAAGGCCCCGGGCCTCGACCGAGCCGGCGATGCCGTCAGGCACGGCAATCTCATGGGCACCGCGCCACGCGGTGGGGTGCTCGTGTGCGTCGGCGACGATCCCCAGGCCAAGTCCTCCAGCGTGCCGTCGACCTCCGAGCCGACCCTCTACGGGCTCGGCCTCCCCGTCCTCGCCCCTTCCGACCCCCAGGACCTCCTCGACCTCGGGCTCCACGGGTATGCCCTGTCTCGAGCGTCCGGGCTCTGGGTGGGCATGCGCATCCCGGCGACGGTCGCCGACGCTGTCCAGAACATCGAGGTGGGACCGTGCCGCGTCTCGCCAAGGCTGCCCGAAGTGCTCGTCGACGGGCGGCCGTTCGTCCATCGCCCGACCGCGCAGCTCCTGGGCGCCACCTTGATCGCACTCGAACGAACGCTCTACGGGCCACGTCTGGAGATGGCCCGCCACTATGCAGCGGACAACGCGCTCGACCGCATCACGTGCCGAGGCAGCGACGACGTGCTCGGGGTGGTGGCGGCGGGCCCAGCGTACCTCTCGGTCCGCCACGCGCTCGGACGTCTCGGCCTCGACGAGGCGGGGCTGCAGCACGCAGGCGTGCGTCTCTTCAAAGTGGCCATGCCCTACCCGCTCAACGCGTCCACGGTCCGGGGTTTCGCCGACGGCCTGCGCGAGATCGTCGTCGTCGAAGACAAGCGGGGCTTCCTCGAGATGCTCGTGAAGGAGGCGTTGTACGGCATGACGGGGGCGCCCGCAGTCGTCGGGAAGCACGACGAAGTGGGACGGGAGCTGATCGCACAGACCGGGGAGGTCGATCCGGATGCGCTGGCACCCGTGCTGGCGACACGGCTTCTTCGCTACCGTGACATCCCCGCCGTGCGCCAGGCCGTCGCCGCGGACAGCGAAGCACGCAGTACCGACGGGCCCTTCCCCTTCGTGCGCGGCGCCTACTTCTGCGCCGGATGTCCCCACAACACCGGCACGAAGGTGCCACAGGACGCGGTCGTCGGCTCGGGCAGCGGCTGCCACGGCCTCGCGATCCAGATGGACCCGCGCCAGACCGGCGACGTCGTCGGCCGGTTCCAGATGGGTGGCGAGGGTGCCATGTGGAACGGCATGGCGCCGTTCGTCGAAGGCGGCCACTTCTTCCAGAACGTTGGTGACGGGACCTTCGCCCACTCCGCCTCTCAGTCCGTGCGCGCGTCGGTGGCTGCAGGAGTGGACATCACGTACAAACTGCTCAGGAACTCGGTGGTGGCCATGACCGGCGGGCAGCCCATCCCCGGTGGTCGGTCGCTCGCCGACCTCTGCCGGCTGCTCCTCGCCGAGGGCGCGCGACAGATCATCGTCACGACCGACGACCGTAACCGCCCCGAGTACGCGGACCTCCCTCCGTCCGTGCAGGTGTGGGACCGGAGCCGGATCCTCGCGGCCCAGGAGGTGCTCGCCGGCGTCCGGGGGGTCACCGTGCTCATCTATGACCAGGAGTGCGCAGTGGAGCGGCAGCGACGCGATCGGCGCACCGGCGTCACGCGCAGACGCCGCGTCTTCGTGAACCCGCTGTTGTGCGACGGTTGCGGAGACTGCGGCGCGAAATCGAACTGCGTCGCGGTGCGCCCCGTGCGCTCCGAGCACGGGCTGCGCACCGAGATCCATCAAGAGTCGTGTACCCTCGACTACGCCTGCCTCGACGCCGACTGCCCGGCCATCGTGACCGTGGAGCCGGTCCGGACGTTCGAACCCGGCAGGCGAGAAGTCACGCTCGACGCGGACGCCATCCCCGCGCCGCGCGCGACCGCATACACCACGTTCACCGTCCGGATCACCGGGGTGGGCGGCACCGGGATCGTGACCACGGCTCGAATCATCTCTGCCGCCGCGCATGCGAGCGACCTGTCGGTACGCGGCCTTGACCAGACCGGGATCGCGCAGAAGGGCGGCTCGGTGTGCTCGGACCTTCGGATCGCAACGACGCCTTCTGAGGACACGCACCGGATCGCGGCGGGCGAGTGCGACCTGTACCTCGGCAGCGACCTGCTCGTCGCAGCCGATCCTCGGCACCTCGCCGCTGCATCGCCAGAGCGGACCGTCGCCGTCATGTCCCTCGACTCCGCGCCGACCGGGCGCGAGGTCGCCGATCGAAGCATCGTGCCACCGGATCTCTCGGCGCTACGGGCCCGGATCGAGCATCGCACCAGGGCCGCCGGCTCGATCTGGGTCGACGCACAGGCGTTGTCTCGTGAGCGCTTCGGCTCCGACACCTACGCCAACATCGTGCTGTTGGGCGCGGCATGCCAGACGGGGGCGCTCCCGCTCGATCCCACCCGGATCGAAGCCGCCATTCGCCAAGTCGGGGTCGCCCCCGATACCAACGTGCAGGCCTTCCGTTTGGGCCGGTCGCTCGTGGTGACACCGGAGGTCGCCCGGCGGTCGACGCGTGACAGCGATGTCGCGCCGCCTCGATCCGACCCGACCGTGGCTGCAATGGTCGGTCTCGTCGGGGCATCGCCCGAGAGCGAGCTCGCGCGCATCGTGGCGACCAAGATCGAAGATCTGGTCGCCTATCAGGACCATGCCTATGCTCGCCGGTACGCACAGATCGTGGCCAAGTGCCGAGCTGCCGAAGCGGCAGGCTGTGGCGACGACGATGGCCCGTTCGCGCGCACGGTAGCGGTCCAGCTCCACCGTGTCATGGCGTATCGCGACGAGTACGAGGTCGCGCGCTTGCACGGTTCGCCAGCGTTGCGCGCGCAGATCGACTCGCACTTCGGTCCGGGCGGACGGGTCCGGTACCACCTGCGCCCCCCACTTCTCCACGGCGCCGGACTCGCGCGCAAGGTGCCGGTGGGCCGCGGCGCGAGCACCGCCTTCGCGATGCTCTCGTCGCTCCGGCACCTACGCGGAACGCCGTTCGATCCCTTCGGCCACAGCGAGCTGCGACAGCTCGAGCGCGCCCTCCGTGACACCTACATGGGGCTGGTCGTGGACCTGTGCAGCACCCTCGACGCCGACAGTCACGCCCGCGCCATCGACATCGCCGAGCTTCCGGACTCCATCCGGGGCTATGGCGCAGTGAAGGAGACGGCGATCCGACGATTCCGCCAGCGCCTGGATGAGCTCGACTCGGACGTCTCCGTGCCCGTGGGGACGCAACAGGCCAGCATCGCCGGACGGACCCCGGGCGCGCCCAGTAATTGACCGTGCGCCGCTCGGCAAGGCTGAAAACTCTGAAGTCGCTGAGGGCTCACTTGTGCAGCTTGTCGAGCGCCGATTGAACGGAGTACGCGTACGCCTCGCTGGTGTACGTCGCGCCGGTCAGGGCATGGATCCGTGCGCTCTGCGCGGACAGGACCTCACGCTCGAGGATGGGGATTGCCTGCGCCGCGAGCTGCTGGGAGTATGTATCGGCCGTCTGCAGGGTGGCTACGGCGGCCTTCGTGATGTGGCCCCCGCTCATCGTGACCCGGACCGAGAGCTGTCCGTAGCCGTACTGCTCGAGTCTTCCAGTGGCGCTCGAGGTCGCACTGGCTTGCGGCGGGACCGGCGTCGACGGCGTGGTGGACGGCGTCGCGGCGGGGGACGCAGTCGCGGGCGGTGCTGTCGCAGTCGATGTCCTCGAGGGCGCCGAGGAACCCGAGCCGCCACCTGGCTTCGATCCCGCGCTGGCCGACGCGCCCGACGAGAACGCGTGTGGCGTGCCCTGGGTGTGGTAGCTGAGCACGCCGGCGAGGCCCGCGACCGTCGCTCCGATGACGAAGGGGTAGCGCTTCATCCCCGGAGCCTCAGACGACGGACTGGACGCGTCGGTTGCAGCACCGCCACCGTCACCAC
The DNA here is from genome assembly GCA_021810205.1 of Actinomycetes bacterium. Taxonomy (GTDB): domain Bacteria; phylum Actinomycetota; class Acidimicrobiia; order Acidimicrobiales; family RAAP-2; genus JAJYVT01. The sequence goes on along the minus strand of JAJZJC010000036.1, from coordinate 20,072 downwards.
TGGTACACCTCGTAGTGCACGCAGCGACGATGCACCCCGAGCGCGCGCGCGGCGTCGACCACGTCATGGACGAACCCTTCGGGGCCACAGACGTACACGTCGCGCTGGGCGAGGTCGGGGACGAGCTGCCGGAGGAACTTGCGGGCGCCACCCGTCGACGCACGCGTGCCGACAAGCTCGTGAAGGGTGCCGCCCACCTTTCGAACGAGCGCGGCCATCTCCTCGCGTAGGACGAGCTGGGACTCCTCGGGGGCCCGCACGATGACGATCGGCTGTGCCTTCTTGGGGAGGTCTTCGAGCACGGCGCGGATCGACGTGATGCCGATGCCGCCTGCGACGAGCACCACCTTTTCGTGGAGGCGAGCCTCCGAGGTCACCGCACCGTAGGGACCTTCGATCGCGATGCGCGTCCCGGGACGCAGGCGCGAGACCGCTGCCGAATGGTCGCCGAGCTTGCGGACGGTGATCCGCAGGTACGGGGGGCGGGGCAGCGCGGAGACCGTGTAGGGGTGCGCCTGCCACCACAGCCCCCGAGCGAGAAAGCGCCACGCGAAGAACTGGCCGCCGGAGATGCGGAGACGGTCGAGATGCCGACCGGTGCAGATGACCGAGACGATGCCGGGGGCCTCCTGGTGCACCTCCGCGACCCGCAGCCGGTGCCGCAGCGAACGGGCGACAGGGAGCGCGAAGCGGTACGTGAGCACCACTCCCGCGGTCGACGCCCATACCAATGCCCAGACAACCTGGGTGAAGGGATGGCCGACGAACGTCGGACCGAGCGCGAGAACGTGCGCGAAGGACAGCGCGAGCGCGAGGTACATGTAGAGATGGAGCACCCACCAGGTCTCACGTCGCATCCGCCGCCGCAAGGCACCAACCGATGCGACGCCGGCCATGAGCATGAGCCCCAGGCCGACCACCGCGGCGAGCATGTCGGGATAGGCGGAGAGAAAGTCACCGAGCTCGTGCAGCACGCCGGTACGAGCGGTCTGTGCGAACCCGATCGTGATGACGATCGCGTGGGCGGAGAGCAAGACGATCGGCCACGGACCGACGCGACGGTGCCAGCGCACGAGCCCGTCCTGGCCGAGGATCCGCTCGAGATGAGGGATGCGGCTGATGAGCAACAGCTGGACGAGCGCGAGGTACATGCCCACGAGGCCCAACATGCCGCCGAGGAACATCGCGACCCCGCCGCGCGCGTGGAGGTCAGCGGACGCTTCGCTCGTCACCCCGAGCACGACGACGGCGACCAGCCCCAAGACGCCGACGACGACAGCCGCCCGACCGATGCCCACACGAGGTGGTGGAGCGGCACGGGACGGCACGCGACGACTCGAGCCGGTGCGGAATCGTTCGGAGACCGTCGTCGCCATCGGCGCCAGCATGGCGAGGGCTCGTGACGAACAAGTGAAGAGCCCTGACGGCCTCGGTGCCTACGCTGTGAGCCCGCAAGTCCCTGACGCGGGCGGTGCGGTAGGCCCTGTCGAAAGGGCCGCGACTCCCGGGACGTTGCCACTTGTGGCCATTCGTCCCAGCGCGGCCCGCTCCCCTGCCAGCTCGGCGTCGAAGAACTCGGTCGTGACTGTGGCAACGACCCCCTGCCAGCTGCTCGGCTGGACATAGGGGGCGAGATGTGTCGCGCCGAGGAGGTCGAGGTAGTACTTGGGCGGCGGGGCCGCGTTGTACAGCTGGGCGCTGCATACCGGCGGATTGATCGTGTCCGCGTCACCTTGGACGACGAGCAGCGGCGGGCCCGGAGGTGTGCCGGGTGCAAAGTACTGGCCGCCGAACGGCGGGTACTCGGCACCCGACAGGATCGCCGCGGCACGGAGCCCGGAGATCCGCCACGCGGAGTTGTCGGCGACCGCGAGGCTCACGTCACCACCGTCGGACTGCCCGACCACTCCGATGTCCGACCCGTCGATCTTCCCCGAGAGCACGGTGCCGGGCGCACGTCCTGCGCGCACCACCGCGCTGATCACCGCGCGAAGGTCGTCGGGATGATGGACGAGGTCGCCGCGGTCGAGCGTTGTGGGCGTGGAAGGCGCCGTGTGCGGATAGGTGGGCCCGGCGACGACGAACCCAGCCGACGCCCAGTCCTCGATGAGGGTGGCGTAGTTGGCAACTGCCTGGCCGTAGCCTTGCGAGAAGACGAGCAGCGGGTAGTCGCGGCGAGCGCCGTCGGTCACCGACGAGGACGTCGCCACCGGGTACCACACGGTCGTCGGCAGCTCGTCGTCTGTCGAGGGCAACCCGGCCACCGTCACGGTGAGCGACGTGCTTGTCACTGCATAGGTGCCGATCGCAGTGACTGGCGGTGCAGTCGTCGTCGTTCCCGACTGCTGGTTCGTCGACGCGCCCGTGCCGCGCGAGGCGCCCGAGGGCGTCCGGTGCGTGACGATGATCACCACTCCCGCCACGATCAATGCGAGAATGGCGACAGCGGCCGCAACAAAACGGGAACGCCGTGCGCTGGAGCGAGACGTCGGCACGCGCAGGGAAGCTATCGCGCGTCGTCGCGTTTGCGGGGTCATGCCTTCACCCTGCTGTCATGGTCGCCGGCATACGATGGGTGGATGCAAACCCCTGCCCAGTCCGGTGGTCCCACGCGGACGGACGGCGGCACGCCGGCCACCAGACGTTCGAGCCCGGCGCCTGCCGCGGCGCGCGGCGCGCGGAGGGTGCGGCGACTGTGGGACCGTCGGGTGCAGGCGTGGGAACACCACGCGTCGGTCGGCCTCGAGCGCGTCATCGATGCCGTCGTCGACGTGGCGGCACCGACGCCGGGGGTGAGCGTGATCGACCTCGGCTGCGGCTCCGGCCAGCTGAGCCTGCCGATGGCCCGCAAGGGTGCCAAGGTGATGGCGGTCGACATCAGCCCAAAGATGATCGACTCCCTCGACCGGAGGGCTGCTGAGCTCGGGCTCGAGATCGAGACCGCGGCGCTCCCGGTCCAAGAGCTCGAGATAGAGCCGTCCAGCGTCGATCTCGTGGTGTCCAACTATGCCATGCACCACCTCTATGACGACGAGAAGCGCGCGGTGGTCGTGGCAGCGACGAGCTGGTTGAAGCCAGGGGGCCGTCTCGTCTTCGGCGACATGATGTTCGGGAGGGGAGCGACCCAGGCCGACCGCGAGATCATCGCCTCCAAGGTCCGGGTGATGCTGCGGCGCGGCCCGGCGGGATGGTGGCGCATCGCCAAGAACGCGGGGCGCTTTTGGTTCCGGATCCGCGAGCGTCCGCTCCCCATGGACACCTGGCTGCAGATCTTGCGTACGGCCGGACTCGAGGACGTCCGGGGCATCCGGGTCGTCTCGGAAGCCGCCGTCGTGGTGGGAACGAAGCCCGCGGCCTAGGGCGCCCAGCGACGGAGGGCGGCGTCATCGCGACGCTGACCTTCGGCCGCCAGCCGCGCGGTCGCCCGCGTGGCGGACAGGAGGGCGGCGAGCACCATGGGGCCCATTGACGAGTAGAAGGCGGCGTGCAGCCCCGACGTGAACGCTCGGGCATCGTCGGCTCGCAGGGTGGTCGAGCCCACGAAGATCGCGAATCCGAGATGCCGGCTGATGGTGCGTGACCGGCCGACGTTGCCTCTTCGCGGGTCGTGCGGGCGCCTCTTCGCGGGTCGTGCGGGCGCGTGCGGGACGCCGGTACGGCGCTGCCCGCGCTGGCCGGGTCAGCGCGGGCTCCTCGCCCAAGCGGCATCGCTCGAGGAGCCGTGGGCGTCGACCATCGGCAGCTCACCTCCGGGCGGTTCGCGTGTGTTCGCAAGCCGCCGCCATTGTGCGCGGGTAGAAGCCAGGTGAGTGTAGAGGTGATCGACCTCCGGACTGGGGTGCCGAGCGACGACGGCTACCAGCCCGCCGAGCTCTTGCCCCCGCTCGAGGAGCCCTTCGCGCCCTTGGTCGACGATCCCTTCGCGCCCTTCGCGCCCTTGGTCGACGTGCGTGCGGACGCCAAGGCGGCGCGGACCGGCAGCCCCTTGGGGCCGAGGAGGTACCAGGTGCCGCCGAAGTTGCGGATCTCTTCCCCATTCACCTGGCCGGCGGCGGTGTCGCCGGTGAAGCGGTACAGCGGGTGGCCGTGGTAGGTGACCTGGAGCGACGACCCGCGCTTCACGGTGCCGACCATCTTCGCGTCGACGCCTTTTGCTGCCCGCGGCTTGCCCGCGGAGAGGAGCGGTGGCCAGATCGCGGCGCACTTGGTCTTGCACGGCAGGGATTTCGTCCCGCGCCCCGCGAGGAAGTAGAGGCTCTGGCCGGCACCGTCAGCGAGGACGCTGCCGTACTTCTTCGACTTCTCGAGCCTGACCACCACACCCCGGGACTTGGCGTGGTGTCCGTGCGTCGACGCGCCGGCGACCGCGGGAGCGATCACCGTCGCCCCGAGTGCTAGCGAGGAGGCCGCGGCAGCGGCGACCAGGCGCCGATACGACCGATAAGACGAGAGCTGGGACATCTGCAGCTCCTCCCTGTGCTCGCAGGTTGTGTACCTCACAGAAACGTTAGGACGGGCCGGGACGAAATGGGCATCGGGTGCGGGCCGTTCCCGCGTCAGGGGCCCGGCGTCAGGGGCCCGGCGTCAGGGGCCCGGCGTCAGGAGTGGCGGTGTCTGATACCCGGGGTCGAGATCGCGTGCGCGTGCACCGGCTTGTGCGCCGACAGGTACTGCGACAGCCAAGGGCCCGCCTTGGGCGCCATCACGACTCCGAGCAGGATCCCGATGCATACGGCGCTCACGATGGCCCACTGGCGGAGCCCGGCGTGGCGGATCTGGCCTCTGGTCCGCCGGTAGAAGTCCCTCGGCGCGATATGCGTCACATCGAGCAGGTGGCCGAGCACGTGGACGACCATGGCGGCGAACCACAGCACGAAGGTCACCTTGTGGAGCAGCAGCAGCCCTGTGCGAAGGTTCGTGGGCACGACCAGCAGTGCGATACCGCTGCCGATGACGGCGATGGACGACACCACGACGAAGGGCCCGAGGAGACGCAGCAGCGGTGGCGGCGGGCCCTTGCGACGGTACGCCGGAGACCCGAGGTAGTACCTGACAAAGCGCCAGCTGGTCGTGCCCAGCTTCAAGATGATCACGGGCACCAGGACCATCCCGATCACGACGTGGAGGGTGAGCAACGAGGTGATGCGCAGGATGGAGAGCCCCTCGATCGCCAAGAGGACGAGGAGGACCGCACCGAGCATCGCGGTGAGCCGACTGTTCGACTCCACCCCGACGTCACCGTCGAGCAACGGCTCGACGGTGACATCCTCTTCCCTGCGGCCGTGCACGACCGCCGCCTCCCACGCGGCGAGCGGTGAGTTCGTGAAGTCGCGGCGCCGTACGTGGACCGGCGGCTGCCCGGCGTCCCGCCTGCCGTGCACGACCGCCGCCTCCCACGCGGCGACCGGAGAGTTGGCGAAGTCCCTTCGCCGATGGCGCGGCTGGCCCGAAGAGCTCGCTACCCAACGGTCGGCACCGGCCGACGCAGGGACCATGGGCCGGGCCGTGGGCGGCCTGCCAGAGGAGCTCGAGACCCAGCGGACTGCGCCGGTCGTGGCCACAGGCTCGCGGACGTGACGCCCGGACGAGCCGCCGTTGCCGAGCCAGCCGCCACCGCCACCCGTGCCCTTGCCACCCGTGCCGTTGCCACCCGTGCCGAAGTTGGCAACCGTGCCGCCGGCTGTTCCTGCCGTCGCCGCCTTGTAGCTGTTGTAGCGGTGGAGGATGCCGAAGGCGAGCACGCCGACCACGACGACCGCGAGCACGTAGCCGAGGTCGCCGAAGCCCTTGGCGATCGTGTTCCAGTAAGAGGCGAGCCCGTAGCCGAGGCCCGCCCAGGCGCCGTCCCAGAGCAGGGACCCTCCAGCGGTCAGCACCCCGAAGCGCCCGAGGGGTACCTCGGCGATGCCGGCGGGCAGCGCCACGAAGTTCCGGATCACCGGTAGCAGTCGGCTGCCGAAGACCCCGAAGCGCTCGTGTCGCTCGTACCACGCCTGGGCGCGGTCGAGGTCGCGATGAGTGAGCAGGATGTAGCGACCGAAGCGGTCGACGAACCGGCGCCCGGCGTAGCGGCCCACCGCCCAGGCGATGTAGGCACCGATGACCTCGCCGGCGACCCCCGCCACGATCACCCCGGGCAGGCTGAGCTTGCCCTGCGCGGCGAGCACTCCGGCGAAGCCCATGGTGATCTCCGAGGACGTCGGCACGCAGCACGACTGCAGCACGCACAGGATGAAGACGGCGGCGTAGCCCGCGCTCGAGACGAAGTTCGTGAAGTTCAGCAGCGCGAGGAAGTGCACGGAGGGAAGGCTCGTGATCGTGAAGTGGATGCGACCATGCTACGGGCTGACGGTGCCCCCCGAGCCGTCGCCTTCCAATGTGGCGGTGCAACCTGACATGTAGATGAACCCGGAGAACCTGACGCGACGATGAAGGGGTCGCGCGGACGATCAGGCGGTCGAGTTCATGGGCTAGAGGGCCCGTGCATCGCCAGACGATGCAGGATCGTGAGGGAGTACGGCGGGGCGATATCGATCCCGTCGGGCTTGTACAGGTAGCCCGGCGCCTCCCCGGGGATCCCGTAGTGGCCATACTGCCAGACAACCTGATTGGTCCGCGGATCGACGACGATCACGCGGTTGTTCCAGTCGTCGTTCAAGATCACGTCGCCGTTCGGCAGGGGGAGCGCGAGCGACGGCTGGTCGAGGGACTGGGTGCCGGTCGGGCGGTAGCGCCAGACGAGCTGTCCTGTCGACGTGAACTCCACGATCTGCCCGGGGTTCGAGTAGTCCGCGGTGATGAAGACGTTGCCGTGCACCTGGTTCGTATCGGAGGGATAGGCCACGCCAGGAGGATGCGTGGACCACTGCACCTGGTTGTTGGTGAGATCGAAACCGTCGACCCAGTCCCCGTTGATCTCGGTCACCACCCAATTGCCGTTGGACAACGGGAACACTCCGTTCGGGCTCCCCCAGCGTGTCGGCGGCTGGTGCAGGCAGGCACGCGTCGTCTGCCCGATCACATCGACAGGCACGTGGCTCGGGGGGCGAAGGACGACGATTCGGCAGTTCTTGATGTCGGCGAGGACGATCTCCCCGTTCGGCAGCATCATCGCATCGTCGGGGTTGTCCAGGTAGTTCGGCCCTGTGCCTGGCACCCCAGGATGGCCGTAGCGCCAGACGATGTGCCCGGTACGCAGCGACACCTCAGAGACGACGTAGTTGTCCTCCTGCGTGACGATGATGTCCCGACCATTAGGAGTGAAGAACGCGTCGTCAGGTGTACGGAACGTCTGACCCGGGGCGAGATCACCGGGCTTCGGGAAGCTCCAGACGATGTTGCCCTGCGGATCGACGATGATCAGCCGATTGTTGTTCCGATCCGCGATCAGCACGTCGGTGGGCAGTACCGACGGGTTCGACCCCGGCGCGAGGTACGGCCCCGCCTTCAGATGCGCGGTGGCCCCGTACCCGGCAGGCGCGTAGAAGGGCAGCGAGTACGCGCCGCTGTGCTGGCGCGTGACTGGACGGCGCCCGTGGTGCGGGTGCCCGGCCGCACCGACCGGGCTGCCGTAGAGGGGAACCAGCAGCACGGTGAACAACACGATCGCGAGCGCGGCGACGGACGCCCTCGGGCGCCCGCGGGATCGCAAACGTCGGGAGAATCGTATCCGGTGCGTGCCAGCACGATACGCGTACGGGCGGCGAATGTGTCAACACGCGCCGTGAGTCCGACCGGTGCGATGGGCAATTCCACCTCTGAGATGGGCGCACTGACGTCAGAAGTGGCCCTCGCTACACTTCGATCGCGCGTCCGGTGTTGCGCGCACACTCCAACACGATGAGAGCTCCTCGATGAACTCCCAGTCCACCTCCACCATCCGCCACAGGTGCGGAAGTTCGCGCCCGACACAGTACGCAGCGACCACCGTGCCGCGAACCTTGCGCGCAAGGTTCGCGGCGACCCTGATAACCCTCGGTCTCGCGGGCCTGGTGGTCTCGGGCGCGTCGATGGTTCCCTCCGCGGCGAGCGCTGCGGCCACTGCACATGGCACCAAGGGACACGCGCGCGCCGCGCGCACGCGGGCAGGGCACAAGCGGGTGAGGCACGCTCGCACCCGACACTCGCGACCGCGCGCGCAAGCGAGCAGCGACCCCTCGGTGATCACCTCGATGGCGCGCTGGCATTTGCCGAACCCGATCTCGCGTGCTGGGGCTGCCGCGCTCCCCGGCGGCCGGATCCTGTTGCTCGGTGGGCTGTTCGCCTCTGGCGGGAGCTCCGCGGACGTCGCCGTGCTCGATACCGTGAACGGCAGGCTCTCCACAGTCGCGACGCTCCCCTCTCCCACCCACGACGCCGGCAGCGCCACGCTGAACGGGCAGGCTTTCCTCTTCGGTGGCGGACAGAGCACACCCTTCGCCCTCGTTCAAGGAGTCACCCTCCCGGGTGCCGGACGCGGTGCGGTGGCCACTGCGAGGACGACCGGCCAGCTCCCGCAGGCCCGCGCGGACGACGAAGCGGTCACCGTCGGCAACACCGCGTACGTCGTGGGCGGCTACAACGGCTATATCGGTGATGCTCCGGTGCTGGAGACGACCAACGGGACCACATTCTCTACTCTTGTCACACTGCCCGTGGCGGTCCGTTACGCCGCGGTGGCTGCGAGCAACGGCAACATCTACGTCTTCGGCGGGGAAAACGAGCAGGGCGGCACGACACAGGAGTACTCGACACCCACAGGCTCGACAACACCGCCCCCCGGGCAGCAGGTGGCCGTCGTCCAGCAGGTCAATATTCGCACGCACACCGCGAAGGTCATCGGCTCCCTGCCTCACGCCGTGCAGGGCGCAGCGGCGTTCGTGCTCGGCGGCCACATCTTCCTTGCAGGCGGCGACAGCTACGCGCCGGGAACGCAGCCCGCGTCAGGGTCGACGATCTGGTCGTTCGACCCTTCGACCGTCTCCTTCCACGTCGCCGGGCACCTTGCCGCGCCGGTTTCCTACGCCGCAGTCGCGGTCGAAGGTCACGCCGCGTGGCTGATCGGTGGTGAACGAAACGGTTCCCAGGTCGCGAGCGCGCAGCGTGTCGAACTGCGCACGGCGCGCTGACTCTTTCTTCCTCTTTTTTCTTCCCGGGCTTCCTGGGGCACATGGAGCGCTGTGACTCAGAGCAGTGTCACGTGTGTGGGGGTGACGTCCGGCTCGGGCGGCACAGACCCAAGGTCTTTCAACGCTTCTTGACGCGACGCCACCCGTCGCCACGCCACCACCATACGGGCCCCGCCGAGCGGACCATCCTCCACCGACCAGGTGCCATCGGTCAGTCGAACGACGGAGTCCGCGATGGCAAGGCCGAGGCCCGAGCCACCCTCCTCGGTGGTCGCACGATGGAAGCGGTCCAAGACCGCTGCACGCTCGGACGGCGGGATCCCGGGCCCACTGTCGTCCACGCTCAACACCACCCGGTGCGTCGACACGGTCACCTCGACGACGACGGAGCCTCCGTCCCCCGCGTACTTGCAGGCGTTGTCGATCAGCACGCCAGCGAGGCGGTCGATCCACTCGGGCGCCGCGTGCACTGCGGCCCGAAGGTTCCCCTTCGAGCGAAAGGTGAGCGCCACCTCGCGTTGCTCGGCGACGGCTTGAAACCGCTCGACGCAGTCGCCGACGATGGCCAGCACGTCGGCCTGCCCCACCTCGCGCGCCTTGGAGGCGGCGTTGTCCGCGCGGGCGAGCCACAAGAGGTCCTCGACGATGTGGTGCAGCCGTCGCCCCTCCGCCCCGATACGGCGAAGGACCGATTCGTACTCGTCGACACTTCGGCGGCGGCGGAGCGCCAGGTCCACCTCCGCTTCGACCACGCTGAGCGGCGTCCGCAGCTCGTGTGACGCGTCGGCCGTGAACTCCGCCTGGCGGCGACGCACGACCTCGAGCGGCGCCGAGGCTCGAAGCCCGACGACGAACGCGCCAGTGAACGTGGCGAGTGCCACGAGCAACCCGAAGAGGATCTCCGGCAACACCAGTGCCGAGTCCACGCGCGCGACGCTGGCCGCGTTCTGCCCTGCGACCACCCATAGCGACCCCACACGCACGGCGGCGAGGCGGAAGGGGGTCGCGCCGATCTTCGCGGTGAGTGGCGCGCCGCTCCAGCGCTGGCGGGGAAGAGACGGCGCTCCGATGCTGAGGGGCCGGGGTACTCCGTTCGCGCCGACCCGCCAGAAGAAGATCGGTGCGTCGTCGGGATCTCCGTCGGTCTCCGGGCTCACGAGCGCTGACGATGACGGGTGGGCGCGCACCACAGCCGACTCGTGCAAGAGGCTTGCCTCCAGGCGGGCGTCGGCAGCGCCGTTCAGCCGGCGGTTCACGTACACCCCGAGACCGAACGCGCACGCCGCATAGACGGCAGCCACGACGAGGGTGGCGACGAGGGCGACCCGGGCCGCGTGCAGGCGATGGCGACCCGTCACGGTCCGGTCTCGCTCGGACCGGTCACACGGTACCCGGCACCACGGACCGTGTGGATGACCACATTGCTCCCGGCGAGCTTGGACCGCAGCCGCGCAATGTGCACGTCGATCGTGTTCGATCCGATGGCATCGGCCTCGTCGTCCCACACCTGGACGGCGATCGACCGGCGGATGACGACCGATGGGGATCGTCGGAGAAGCAGCTCGAGGATTCCAAGCTCGGTGGCCGTCAGGGCCAGCACCGCTCCCCGAACGGTCACCTCCCGCGTGGCCGGGTCGAAGCGAAGGTCACCGAGCTCGATCAGCGGGGAGACCTTGAGCGGTGGGCGGCGCTGGAGCGCGTCCAGGCGGGCGAGCAGCTCGTCGAAGTCGAACGGCTTGACCAGATAGTCGTCGGCCCCGCTCCGAAGGCCCGTTACCCGGTCGACGGGGGCATCGCGGGCGGTGAGCATGAGGATGGGCGTCTTCACCCCATGGCGACGTACTTCCTCGATCACCTCGATGCCGCTCCTGCCCGGCATCCGCCAGTCGATCACTGCGACCTCGTAGTCGTAGGACCGCAGCCATTTGACGGCGTCATCGCCATTGCCGAGTGCGTCGACCACGTAGCCGCTCTCACGCAACCCGCGCTCGAGCACCGAACGCAGCGACCGGTCGTCCTCGGCGACCAAGACTCTCATGGCATCCTCACCCACGCAGCCTACGCAGGGGCAGCGACGATCAGTTGCGCCACCACCTTCATCATGGGCGACCGGCACCGCGTCCGCTCGGCGGGCGGAGGGCAGCGGGCGGAGGGCACCGGTTCCGCCATCAAGAGACCGAGATCCCTGCTCATGGGACCTACGCCCCTAGTCCCGTGCGTAACCTCTCGCGCACACTACCTTGCAACGCAGGGCCATCGGCACCGGCGCTCCCACAAGGAGGGTGAAGTGGGCGGTCTTCTCGCAGTCGACATGAACTCTCCAGGCGGCTTCGTGCACTGGAACATCTTCACGGTGTCGATCGCCAACCTTGTTCTCATTCTCGTGATGGTCGTCATCTTCGGCGTGGCCCTCCTCGTCCCCTTTCCCCTGGGACGGCACCACCCTGAGGACGAGGCGGACACCGAGGCCGCGGACCCCCAAGTCGGCGCCGGCGGCCGAGACGCAGCAAACGTTCACGGACCGGGTCCTGCGCTTGCCACCTACGGCGTCGCGACAGAAGGCGCCGGGCCGGAGGCCGACGGTGACCCTACGATGTGGACGGCACGGGTCCGCCGTCTCGGGCTGCGTCTCCTGCCACCGGGCAAGCTCCTCCCCGATCGCCAACCTGCGTACGTGCGCTCGTGGATCTACGTGTTCGGCGTCGCGACGCTGGCCGCGCTCGGCACCGCGATCGTCTCGGGTTTCGCGATCGCGCTCGGCGGCCCTGACTGGTGGCACTACAACCCTGTCGGCCACTTCTTCAACAGCCTCCACCTGTGGAGCGTCGAGATGTTCATGGCCTTCATGGTCATCCACCTGTGGGGGAAGTTCTGGATGGCCGCGTGGCGAGGGCGCCGGTGGCTGACGTGGATGACCGGCGTGGTGGCCTTCGTCTTCTCCGTGGTCGAATGCTTCACCGGCTATCTGTCACAACAGAACCTTGACTCGCAGTGGATCTCGATCAGTGCGAAGGACGCGTTCAACGGCGCCGGCGTGGGGCCGTTCTTCAACGCGATGAACTTCGGGCAGATGCTCTTGTGGCACATCGTGCTCATCCCGTTGGTCCTCGTAGCCATCGTCGGCGCACACATTCTGCTCGTGCGGATCCGTGGCGTCAGCCACCCACTGCCAGCGCGACGGGCCCAGGGCCGCTCGGCACGCCGGACCGCCGCCGCCGCCGATGCCGCCGATTGGCGCGGCCCCACGCGGCGCTACGACATCTTGAAGGAGGCGAGCATCGCGGGAGCGGTGGTGCTCGCGCTCGTGATCGTCCTGGCGTCGGTCATCTCGTCACCCGACATTCCCCCGGTGACGGTGCAGAGTTGGGCGCACGCCACACCTGGTGATTTCATGGCGACGAGCGCCGCAGAGCTCGCGTACACGAGCGAGACCGCGACGTACGGCCCGCCGTACGACAACACCGCGACGCCCGCCGGCTCAGGCATGGTGCAAAAGATCGTCGTCTCGTGGCAGCTCATCACCGGCGTCATGCAGCCGGTCAACTCCGCCAGGACATTCGTGCTGACGCCACTGTCGACGCGTGCGTCGGGCGACGCAGCGCTCCGCAGCGCCATCGAGCACTACGAGGCTGCCCCGACGTCCGTCCAGCGAACGTGGGACGCTGCGTACCTCCGGGTCGTGCCACACGTCACCTTCACGAACGGCGTGCCGTCAGTGCCACATGCCGCCGACGGGCCGGTGCCTATCCTCATGGCCTCCGAGCTCACAATGGCGCGCTCTGGGGCGCTCGACGCAGCGCTCCTGTCGCGCCACCAGTTCTACGGCACGAACTACACCAAGCCCCTCCTTTTCCTCCAAGACGGCAGCTACTTCAGCTCGGTCGCCAAGAAGCTCCACCTCCTCGGCACACAGTGGGGCGTCATGAACGAGACCGGCAGCTACCCGGGCCAGCCGTGGCTGTGGCTCTACGACCTGTGGTACCAGGTCCCGGGATTCCGCACATCGTCGAACGTGGACCTCATCGCCATCTACCTGACGGGCGCCGCGACGATTCTCCTTCTCTGCGTGCCGTTCATTCCCGGCGTGCGCGACATCCCCCGCTACGTACCGGTCCACCGATTGGTGTGGCGGTCGTGGTACCGCCGAGAGCTGCCGCCGCCTTCTCCAGAACACGCCGTGGCGCAGTCCCCGTCCCATCCGACAGCGCCCGAGGGCCAGCGCGACCACGTCACGTAGGCGGGGGTCACGCCACCCCAGCCCAGATCACCCCAGTCCAGATCAGCGGTAGCTGATGAACAGTTGCACGGCGAAACCGACACCGAAGAGCCCGACCACCCATCGCAGCACGTCGGCGGGGACACGGCGCGCCACACGCGGGCCGATGGTGCTCCCGGCGAACATCCCGATCCCGAGCGGCACCACCGCGTGCCAATCGATACCGCGCAACGACACGAGCACGACCGCCGACGCGAGGGTCGCGACACCGACGAGCACGTTCTTCAAGGCGTTGGCCCTCGGCAGCTGTGGGTCTGCGGTGAACAGCATGAGCGCGAGCGTCATCACTCCGGCGCCGGCGCCGAAGTAGCCGTTGTAGAGCGACACTGGTACGAGGCCCGAGACGAGCGCGGGGGTGCTCCCCTGCCCGCGCCCACCGGCACGCGCATCAAGCCGAGGCTGCGCGAGAAGGACGAGCGAGCCGGCCACGACGAGGAACGGCACGACGCGCTCGAACGCTCCCGACGACGTGGACACAAGGAGCACGGATCCAGTGGCGCTTCCCAGCGCGGGCAGCCAGGCCCACCGAAAGAGCCAGCGCCCCCTCCCGGCGAGCTCGGGCCGCGAGGCAAGGCCCGCGCCGGGCAGGCAGAGCACGAGGGACACGAGGTTCGCCAGATTCGCGGCAAGGATGGGGACGCCCGCCATGAGCAGGGCGGGGAAGGAGACGAGCGAGGTGATCCCCCCGGCCGTCCCGACGATCCCGGCCACGACGCCTGCACCGAGAAGGAACAGCTGATCCGGCCAGGACATGTGCGCACCCCACCTCGTCGTGCCCACGGCACCGACTTGCCAGGAAGCCCAGACGTTACCGCCGCCCCGATGGCGACGGGCCACGCGCGAAGCCTCGGGACGCACCGGGTGGATGTCGAAGGCGCGCTGCGGCAGGTGTCGCACTCGCCGGGTAGGGTCGTCGGCACGCCGGAGGCGCTCCGCCGCACCGCTGAGAGACCATGGACGACCGACCGCACCTCACCGCCGCACACCCCGAGACCGACCCCGGCGCACCTCAGGTGGAGGCGTGCTCGAACGGCGGATGCGTTGTGCGCGGCTGAGCCGGCCGGTCGCCGGAGCCGGCGTCCAACGTCTACCTCCCAGTTCGGGGTCGGTCGGCGCGAGAGCCACGACGCGAGCGCCTTCTACCGCCGCTTCACCACGCCGGTCCTGACCGACGACGACGACGTCTGCCCGCAAGCGACACGCCGCGGCGTCGACGAGATCTTCCTCGGCGACATCCGCGATCATGTCGGCACGATCGCAGCGCGCTCGGTGGCCCTCGTCGTGACGTCGCCTCCCTATTACTCGGGCAAAGAGTACGAGACCGCCATCGGCGAGGGCCATGTCCCGGCAAGCTATGCCGACTACCTCGGCATGCTGACCGAGGTCTTCAGCGCCTGCGTCGACGTGCTCGAGCCAGGTGGCCGGATCGCCGTGAACGTGGCGAACCTCGGTCGAAAGCCCTATCGGAGCCTTTCAGCCGACGTGGTCCGCATCTTCGAAGAGGACCTCGGGCTCCTCTTGCGTGGCGAGGTGATCTGGCAGAAGGCCAAGGGCGCGGCGGGGAACTGCGCCTGGGGCACCTACCAGAAGCCCGGTGACCCGGTGCTCCGGGACCTGACCGAACGAGTCGTGATCGCCTCGAAGGGGCGCTTCGACCGGGCGATCCCGCCGGCCGAACGCGCCGGGCGCGGATTGCCCTCGGAGGGGACCATCTCGAGGGACGAGTTCTTGGAGGCCACCGTCGACGTGTGGGAGCTGCCGCCAGAGAGCGCCACGCGCGTGGGGCACCCTGCGCCGTTCCCCGTCGAGCTCCCCCATCGCCTCATCGACCTGTACACCTACCGCGGCGACCTGGTGCTCGATCCCTTCATGGGCTCAGGGACGACCGCCGTGGCGGCGCTCAGGACCGACCGCCACTTCGTCGGCTACGACACCGACCCCGACTACATCGCGAAAGCGCACGCTCGCCTCGCTGCGGAGAAGGCGCGCCTCGTCCAAGAGATGAGCCAGCCCGGTTACCTCGGTCGGCCGCTGCTCCCCGCGCTCGTGGTTCCCCGGGGGGGCCACGATGCCAACGAGGACTTCCAGTTGCGCGGCATGCGGGAGGGACGGCGGGCTCGCGAACTCGCGAAGTGGGCCCTCGAAGCAGCCGAGTTCACGATCCTCGCGGAGAACAAGCGGCTCGACGCCGGGGTCGAGGTGAACTTCGTCGCGGAGGACAAGTGCGGCACGGAGTGGCTCTTCGACGTCTCTGGCGCCTTCACGACCACGCGGCCCGGGCTCCATCGGACCGACATGCTGTGGAAGGCGGTCGGCAAGGCGACGGTCGTCCACCACACGAGACCTGGCGCTCGCTACGTGCTCCTCACGACCGACATGCCTGCACCCAGCAGCGCCGCCAGAAGGGCGCTCGAGGCGGTCACGGGAACCAGCGGGGGGGCAAAGCCTGTCTACGACGTCATCGGGCTGCGTTTGCGCGAGGATCTCGACCGGCTCGCAGCCTACGGGCGCGCGAGTCGGAAGACCTCGGCGGTCCGGAGGGCCTCGACAGCCAAGGCGACGAGGCAGAAGCGCTCGGCAAAGGGCCTGCCGGCGCGTTGAGCGCCGGCAGGCAGCACGGTCGGTGGTAGCCGATCGGACCCTCGTCACCGAGCTCGCCACGGCGCTCGGCACGCTGCCGTACTCCGATCTGGCGGCCGCGCTCGCGTCGAGGTCGCCGGTGCTGCGCATCGGAGGGGAGGTCTGGGATCGGCTCGACCAGCTCGCCGTCATGCCGTCGTTCGCCCGCGACTTCGCCACCGCCTACGACAATGGCCGCGCTTTCGCTCGTGCCGCCGATGGGCTGGCGGGCCGGCCACCGCGCATCGCCGAATGGACCGGCGGACGCCGGCCGTCAGGCGACGAGGTCGCCCCCATCGACCTGCGCATCGACCACGTCTACCTCGTGAGCTGCAAGTACCTCTCGGCGAATATTGCCAATCCGTCACCGGCGCGGCTCTTCGACGGGCTGCTCGCGACGAGAGGCAACTGGGACCGCACCGACTGGTACCAGGCGGTGGCACCGGACGAGTACCAGGATCTGTATGCCGCGTGCCGGCGCGCGACCGGTCTTTCGGACCTGCCGGACAGCGCGTCGGCGCTCTCGGGTGGGCAACGGGAGCGACTTCGACGTGCGCTCACCCAGCGCGACTATCCACCTGACGCACGCGAGGCGTACCAGCGGCTCTGCCGCGCGGTGAGCACCCGCTCCGCACAGCGGTGGCGCGCCGGGCTCGAGTCGGTGGACGCCGAGCTCATGATCTGGCGGCTCCTGCGGATCGGCAGCGCGCCCTACTTCCTCCTCGGCGCCCACGGTACGTCCAGCCTCCGACTACGCGTCGACACCGCCTGGGATTGGCACCACGCCTACCAACTGAGAGCGCTGTCGATCGCACCAGCGCGCTCGGGCCAACCACGCGTCGACTGGGCGGTCCACTACGCCGTGCGCTCGGACAGGACCACGCGTCACGTGCAGGGCCACGTCGAGATCCGTTGGAGCCACGGGCGCTTCGGGCAGCCTCCCGAGGCGAAGATCTACCTCGACACGCCGGTCGACCAGGTACCCGGCTACAACTCGCTCGAGCCCTCTGCGCTCACTGGAGGGCGCTCCGTACCCGCTGGAGAGTTCGCCGCTGAACGCCAGCAGCTCCCGCTGCTCTGACTTGGGCGAAGAGGCCGATGTTGTCGAGTGTCTGGGAGCCGCGACACCGCTGCGCTGACCCCTCAGTTCGGACGGCGTGCGTCACCGTCCCCGAGGGCCGCTGGCGTGCCAGGAGCGGCTCTTGGTCCTCCTGCCACAGGACCGTCGGACCCTGCAGCGTGATGATCACGGCGGACGCGCCAGCGCTTGGGAGGATCGCGCCAGGAAAGCTCGGCCAGATAGCGGTTGTAGGCATCGAGGTCCTCGTCGACGATCACCTTGTCTTCGACGACGTGGGCGTCGATCACCGGCGCGCCGCCGTCGGCGAGGTCGAGTGACGCCGCCGCCGGTGCACCTGCGGCGTCGGTCGGCGCTGCGGTTGTGCGCTCCTGCCTCGCTGCGGGTGCGTGGGAGCCAGAGACCTCCGACAGCGCCGCGGGTAGATGGAGCTCGTGGCGCACGCCGCCTCTCCCCACGGCCTCGTGTCCAGTGGAGACGGGCACGCCACGCGTCGCGGTGCCCAGCTCGTGCAGTCTTGCCGCCTCGAGGCTGGCCCGGACCACGTCACGCGACAGACCCTTGTCCATCGCCCACCCGGGGATCTGGTGCAGTGGCTTTCCCTCGGCGTCAGCGGCAGCGCGCGCCTTGACTGCCCACAGCCGGTCCAGCATCGTGGTCCGGTCGTGGATCATCTTCCACCAGACGTACACGGCGTAGACGGCAAAGAACGGCCACTCGAACGTGTACACCCAGCTCAGGTCGTTGCCTCCGAGGGCGACGTGGTACTGCCACCACCCGGCGAACACAAAGGTGGGCACAAGCACCATCACGAGCAGGTGCAGCCCGATGCAGCGCCACGTGAAGTACTTCCGCATGCCACACCGACGCTACCGCGAGCCTTCGCCGTAGGCGCTGCGGGGCCAGGCGGCGTCTTTGGAGGGGCCTTTGGAGGGGCCTTTGGACCCTGGCTGCTCGCCGGGGGCAGCTCTACGCTGGCTGCGACTGGTGAGTCCATCTCGGTCGGTCCGATGGCAAGCGGAGCCCCTACTCCCCCCCGGGGCCCGCTTGTCAGCGGACTTCATTCACGGAGGGCTGTACTCATGGCGGACACCTTCGATATCGCCGCGATCGATCCCGATCTCGAGCTGACCATTCAATCAGCGTCGCTGCGCTGCTCGGGAACGCTCAGCAGGCGGACCTGCCCCTACGTGCTCGAGGCTGCGGCGACACTGCTGGCGGCGCGGCCACCCATTCTCACCGTCGACATGTCCGCCGTGCATGTCGCCGACGACGAGGGCGCGAACACCTTCGTTCACCTCGAGCAGATGGCTCGGTCCGCAGGGGTCGACCTGCGCTGCGTCGGAATGCCCGACCTGACACGAAGCGGTTCACGGGATGGGCCTCCTTTCGCCGGCATTGTCCGGATCAAGTAGTAGAGGTCGCTGACCTCTCAGCCTCTCAGCCTCTTACGGCTCCCTCTGCCATCTCGTGAACCACTACGAAGTCAACCCCCCACTTCGCGGATTTCTCAAGGGCCAAAGGGCCCGAATCCGGCCCGCTTGGCCCTCGGCACACGCGTCCAGACGTCGAGCTGCAATATCGGGGCTGATCCACACAGCTCGTCCGAGACAGCCGAGCGCGCGCAGGTGCCCGCCGACGTGCCTGGTCGCCGAAAGGAGCGAGTGACGCCCTCAGAGGCGTGATGAACCCCCGTACACGTCGATCGAGGTGCGGACGGCTGCCGCCCAGCGTTGCGGCGTCCACGTGCGCGCATCGGCTCGGGCGGCGAAGTGGAGCTCCATGGGCACGAGAACATCGTGTTGCAGCTGCTCGAGCGACCGTCCGCGTGCCTGCAGCTCGAGCAGCTCGGCAGCGAGGTATGCCCGCGCCGCACGCCAGCCGCTCGGCGCCGTGCTGCCCTCCGCCGCGGTCTCGCGAATGTCGTCCGGACTGCCGTGCGCGAGCACGTTCGACCACACCCAGACGGGCACGGCCAGCGAGCGCGGCTCTGCCCGAGCCAGGAACTGCCCGGCCAAGAACGCTTCGCAGTCCTCGACCAGTTCACGAGAGAGCGCCTTGTCAACCCTGTGCGGCAACGTGAGCCTCCGACGCCGGGCGCGGTGGCGGCCGTGCGGCTCCTCTCCGTAGATGTCCTCGCCGTAGATGAACGGCGATGCCGGCGGCAACGCGCGATGCGCCAGGCGACGCCTGAACCACGAGCTCGGCCTTCCCCGTTCCGAACGGCTCCAGGGTGCTCGTGCCATGGCTCTTCCTCGTCGCATTCGCTCGAAGCGACCACGTGTCGCTCCTGCACGCAGCATGCATGCCGGACGCCGTCGACGCACCGAGGCAGCTCGAGACCGCAGGAACGGGTCAGCGTCCCGGCAAGCCGCTCAGGACCCCCTGCGACCAGCGGTCTGGCCGTTGCCTCCGGCGTCCGCTGGCAGATCAGGAAGGAGATCTCCGCTCGCGAGCGTGCGCAGCTCTGCGATGTGCAAGGCGGTGAGCTGTTCGAGGATCTCGGCCCCTGCTTCGCGCAGCTGGACGCGCGCCAAGCGCCGATCCTGCTGGTCGCCGACCCGCCGCACGAGACCGGCGGCCTCTGCACGGTCGACCAGGCCGACGGCAGAGTGATGGCGAAGCTGGAGGTAGTCGGCGATGTCTCCGATGGTCGGCCCGTCGGGATCGTCATGGCCGCGGATCGCCAGAAGCAGCTGGTGTTGCGTTGGCGTGATCCCGGCCGCCCGTGCCTGCGCGCCGGACCACGCAAGGAACCGCCGGATCCGCGTCCGGAACCGCAGGATCGCCCGGTAGTCGTCGGTCGTGAAGCGCGCGCTCGCTCGGGTACGGCTAGGGGGCGTCACTCCTCGACCTCGTCGCTCTTGGGGCATGGTGGGGGACCGAACGCCAGGGTATCTCGGGTAGCTCTCGGGCGTCTCGCTCGCGACGCCCGAGAGCTACCGACTGGTCTCCTGGCTCCCGACGAGCCAGGGGTGTCGGGCGCCGAAGA
>JAJZJC010000132.1 GCA_021810205.1 Actinomycetes bacterium | reverse complement strand
GCGCGCCGAGCGTCGACGACCGAGCCGCGTGACGAGCTCACCGGTCGCACGGGCCCCGCCTCTGGTGGCGGCTTCGCCCCGCGCACCACGGTGCCGGGCGCGGGGACGATCCGGATGCGCGGTCCGGTGTTCACCGGCACGCGGGCATCGCCCCACGCGGCCCCGAGCCCGGCGCCCACGCCGACGTCCTCGAGCCGAGCGCCGGGCCGCCACCCTGTGGCTGTGGGCTGTCGGGGCTCGCCGGTCAGCAGTGCGAGCGGGCGCTGGCGCCCGCCGAAGACGAGGGCGAACGCGCCGTAGACGGCGACACCCGCGACAACCGCCGCGGCGACGCGGAGGAAGAGGCCGGCGCCATGCTGGGCGCCCGAGAGGTCGGAGACGACCAGCACCACCGCGCCCATGACGAGCGTCGCCCACCCGGAGCGCCGCAGCGGCGCCCAGGCGCCGGGCGCGCCGAGCCGGCCGAGCCAGCGGCGGAGCACGACGACTCCGACGACGGCGGCCACGCTGTAGGCGATGGTGAGCGACAGCGCGAGCCCCCGCACCCCGAGCGGGTGGACGAGCGCGAACGCGAAGATCACGTTCAACCCGTTCTCCACGAGGTAGAGCCAGAACGCCACCTTCGTGCGCTGCATGGCCTGCAGGACGCGCACGACGTAGAGGTAGGCGCAGAAGCCCGGGAGCCCAAAGGCGAACATGGCGAGCGCGCCGGCGGTTGTCCTCGTCGCCGCCACGGAGGTGCTGCCGTGGGCGAGCAGGAGCGCGACGACCGGCCTCGCCAGGATGAGCATGCCCATCGATGCGGGCAGGATGATGGCGAGCGTCGCGCGCATGCCGCTCGTGAGGCGCCGTCGGAAGCCGGCGTCGTCCCCCGTCGTCCAGCGCTCCGCGAGATCCGGGGTGACCGCGCTCATCACCGACATCGCCACGACCGCGTACGGCATCAGCATGAAGGTGAAGGCGTACGTGTACGACGACACCGGGCCGTTGTTTCCCTTCCCGAGGGCATAGGCGAGGGCAGTGGCCACGTAGACGGCGACCTGGTTCAAGACGACGAAGCCGAAGGTCCATCCACCCAGGCGCACCACGGTGCGCACCGCTTCGTGGCGCGGGTCCCAGCGCCACCGGAGCCGCCCGAGACCGACGCCGCGCATGGCGGGGACGAGCGCGGCGACCTGGAGCGCGACGCCGAGCGTGGTCCCGAGGCCCAAGAGGACGATGTCGCCGTCGTCGGACTGCACGGACGCCAGTGACGGGTGGGACATGACCGCGTGGAACCACAGCGCCATGCCGATCACCACGACGTTGTTCACGATGGGTACCCAGGCGGGCGCGGCGAACCGCCGACGCGTGTTCAACAGCGCGGTCATGAGCGAGATGAAGCCGTAGAGAGCGACCTGGGGCACGAACCAACGCAGGAGGGTGACGGCCAGCGCGCGCTCGTGCGCGAAGCGCGTCGCTGTGTGGGCGCTCGAGTGCTGAAAGGCCGTGTACGCGCTGATGACCTCGGGTGCGATCAGCCAGAACACGACGGTCATCGCGACGAGGAGCACCACCGCCGCGCTCACGATGGCCGAGATCGCGCGCCACGCCTCGTGCTCGTCGCGCGTGGCCAGCCGATCGACGAACACCGGGATGAACGTCGCGGCGAGGATCCCGCCGAGCACGATGTCGTAGATCATGTTCGGCGTCGTGTTGGCCAGGTTGTACGATGTGGCGAGCGGGCCGATGCCGAGCGCGTAGGTCAGCGCGATGATCCGCAGCATCCCCGTGAGCCGCGACATCGCGGTGCCCGTGGCCATCCACACCGCCGCCCGCCCCAGTCGCCCGCTGCCGTGCTCCTTGGGCTCGTCGACGCTCGCAGCGGCGGCGCCACCCGTCCGAGGTGGTCTGTCGAGCCGCCTCACGACGGGTCCTTGTTGTCCTTGACACTGGCGAGGCCGGTGCGGCGCCTGCCGTTCCACCAGGTGCGTCCCCACCACGCGAAGAGGATCGCGAGCGCCAGCACGGTCAGCGCGACGCCCACGATGGTGGTGGCCGTCGAGGTCACCGAGAGGGTGGCCGCGGCGATCACGAGCTTGCCATTGGGCGAGGTGAAGGCGACGTGCAGCGGGCTGTAGCCCGACGTGCGGGCTTTGACGTCGACGCGCCACGAGTTCGTGGCGTGCTCGAGACGGAATGTGGGCGTCGAGGAGCTGTGGGGGAAGACGAACTTGTTGCCGCTCACCGACAAGGTGCCCACGACGGTGTAGGGCGCGCTCGAGTCGACGGTGACCGGGATCACCCCTGTGCTCGAGGTGAGCGTGAAGGTGCGCTGGTCGTCGATCTTGATCTGGCTGATCTGGGCCTGGAGGACCCGACGGAACTCGGCGATCGCGCTGTCGCGTGCCCGGCGAGAGAGGCCGTTTGTCTCGGTGGCGAGCAGCAGGTCGGCGAGCTGGGCCTTCGCCGGCGGGTTCCCCACGATGGCGTCGACGAAATTGGTGAGCTCCGCACGTGCCGAGGCGAGCTCGGCCACGGTCCCTCGGGCGAGGACCGGCCCGCTGCCTCGTGTCTTGGCGTTTCGGGTGCCGTCCGGGGTCACCGTCTTGAAGAACGTCGTCAAGGTGACGGGCACGACGTTCGGATTGCCGATCAGGCCGTCGAGGAGCACGCGGTTGAAGACGGGGTTCGGCTGCCATCCGCTGGGGGGCATGGCGATCATCCCGCGGACGTGGCGTGTGTTCGGCCGCTCGAAGTGGACCATGGCGAGGTCGGCCAGCAATTGGCTCGCCGCGAGGGCCGGGTCGCCCGGATGCGCCTGGAACTGCGCGTCCAGCCAGTTGTCCGTCTCGGCCGCCGGCACCGTTGTCGGCGCGCCGGCGCGCACCGCGGCGTGCGCACCGTTGCGTGTCCCGGCGAGCGTGCCTGTCCCTGTGCGTGTCCCTGCGAGTGTGCCTGTCCCTGTGCGTGACCCGGCGAGTGTGCCTGTCCCTGTGCGTGTGCGATCGGCCGCCCGCGCGCCCAGCCGGAGCTGGAACGTCGACGCCCAGGTGCCCGCCGACGGTGTCAGTGTCGGTGAGAGGTCTGTGCCCGAGACGACCACCGATGTGGCGTGCACGGTGCGCAACCCTTTCAACAGGTCCGAGCCGACGGGGTCGGTCGTGACCCACGTGGACGTGGACGCCGTGCGGATGCCGAGCCTGCGCAGCACTGTGGCCCCGGCCGCCATCTGGTGGAGGATCTCGGTGGGGTCCCCGCCACCTGCGAGCGCGCCGAGATCGATCGGGACATATGGCGACCGGAGGACCTCGGCGCGTGTCTGGTTCTCGGACATCGCGGCGAGGGTCGCCAGGCTGGCGCGCCCCGCCGCCCCCGCCGCGTGCAGCTTCTGGAGCGTCGCAGGTGACGCGTCGAGCGTGACGGGGACTCCGCTCGCCGCGCCGAGCTGGGCGACGAGCCGTTCGATGGCCGAGGCGTCCGCCGGGTCCAAGGCCCCGATGGCTCGTGTCGGTTTCGTCGTCGCGGTGTCGAGGTGCACCGGCGCCTGGACCGGCACCACCCATGCGAAGTCCAGGGGGTGGGCGCTCTTGGCGACGGCATAGGTGAGGAAGGTGGTGAGGTGGGCGATCGCCCTTCCGCTGGAGGTGAGAAGCTCGACATCGACGGGGTAGACGCCGGCGCATGTCCCGCTGCCTGTCGGGCGTGTGCAGTCGAGCCCGATCTTGGTGCCCGAGTCCGTCCATCCGGTGGTCACGACGGTGAGCGCCAGTTGGACTCCGCCCTCCCCCGGCGGCGCGCTCGGGAGGCTCGAGTAGGCAACGGGAGCGGTTCGGCTCAGGGGGTAGCCGTGCGGGCCGCTCTTGACCGCCGACTTGAACCCGTCACGGGTGTAGAGGCGAGGGTAGACGGTGGCCTCGACCGTCGCGCCCGGGGGTGCCCCGCGCGCATCGAGCGCGAGGTCGAAGGTCGCGGCGCCGCCGTTGGATGGCGGGACGACCCACTGGCTCTGGCCGTCGAGCAGCAGGGAGGCCGCCGGGCCGGTGGCCGCCGACGCCGGCGCGGCGGCGTACAGCCCGAACGCCGCGGCGACGCCCACGCAGGCGAGGGCGGCGACGAGCCTTCGCGCCACGAAGCTGACGCGCCCGCCGCTCCACATCGACACCACCTGACGCTACTGCTGCGCCCGGTGCGCCGACGACGCGACGCGCCCTGCCGGCAGAGTGGGCACGCGGCCGGCGGTACCGTGGACCGGTGCACTCGCGCACCATTCCCGAGCGCTTCGGTCCCCTCGTCGCCGCGACGGCAGACCTGGCTGAGCGCTTTGCCGCCGCGGGCCACCGCATCTATCTGGTCGGCGGCTCGGTACGCGACGCGCTCGTCGAGCGCGCTGCCCCCTCGCCGGGCGCGCCGGCAGAGGGGTCGGTGACCCAGGGCGTCGCCGGCGGTGGCACCGAGGTCGCTCCGGCGGGCAGGGACGGCGACTACGACCTCACCACCGACGCGCGGCCCGAGGAGATCGAGCGTGTGGTGCGCGGCTGGGCGACGCACGTGTGGACCCAGGGCAAGCGCTTCGGCACGATCGGATGCCGCCGCGGCGGGCTCACCTACGAGATCACCACGCACCGGGCAGAGGCGTACCACCCCGACTCGCGAAAGCCCGAGGTCACCTTCGGCGACGACATCGAGACGGACCTGTCACGGCGAGACTTCACGGTGAACGCGATGGCCCTCGAGCTGCCCGCGCTCGTCCTGGTCGACCCTTTCGACGGGATCGCGGACCTGGCCGCACGCCGGCTGCGCACTCCGCTGTCGCCAAGCGAGTCGTTCTCCGACGACCCGTTGCGCATGCTGCGCGCGGCGCGCTTCGCCGCCGCCTACGATCTCACGCCCGATCCCGCGCTCCTCGCCGCGGTGCGCGAGGGCCACGAGCGCCTCGCCATCGTCTCGGCCGAGCGCATCCGCGACGAGCTCGACAAGATCATGGTGCTGGGCGCGCCCTCGCGCGCCCTGCACTTCGTCGTCGAGCTGGGTCTCGCCGACGAGTTCCTGCCCGAGCTTCCCGCGCTCCGACTCGAGCAAGACCCGATCCATCGCCACAAAGACGTCCTCGCGCACACCCTGGCGGTGGTCGACAAGACCTCGCCCGACCGGCTCCTGCGCCTCGCTGCCCTCTTCCACGACGTGGGCAAGCCCAAGACGCGGGCGTTCGGCCCCGAGGGCGTGACCTTCCACCACCACGAGATGGTCGGCGCGCGCATGACCCGCCAGCGCATGGAGGCCTTGCGCTACCCGAGCGACGACATCGAGATCGTGACGCAGCTCGTCCGGCTGCACCTGCGCTTCCACACCTACCGCCTCGGTTGGACGGACCACGCGGTGCGCCGCTACGTGCGAGACGCGGGGCCGCTCCTCGAACGGCTGAACGAGCTGACGCGTTGCGACTGCACGACGCGGAACCAGGCCAAGGCGAAGGCGCTCAGCCGGCGGATGGACGAGCTCGAAGCGCGCATCACCGAGCTGCGCGCCAAGGAGGAGCTCGACGCGATCCGTCCGGAGCTGAACGGCACACAGGTCATGACGCGCCTCGGCATCCCGCCGGGCCGCCAGGTGGGCGAGGCGCTCTCGTTCCTCCTCGAGCTGCGCCTCGA
>JAJZJC010000131.1 GCA_021810205.1 Actinomycetes bacterium | reverse complement strand
GGATGCGGGCGGGCTGGCGCGGGCTCTCGGCGGGCTCTCTGCGGGCTCTCGGCGGGGTCTCGGCCTCAGCCCATGACCCGCTCGATGGCCGAGCGGATCCGCTCGGGCGTCGGCAGGACGGCCTGCTCGAGCGAGCGGGCGTAGGGGATGGGCACGTCGGGCACGGCGACCCGCACCGGTGGGGCGGCGAGCACGGAGGGATCGCGCTCGACGACCGTCGCCATCACCTCGCCCGACATGCCGAAGGACTGGTAGTCCTCGTCCACCACGACGAGGCGACCGGTCCGCCCCACCGACTCGAAGATGGCCTCCCGGTCCAAGGGCACCAGGCTCCGCAGGTCGAGCACCTCGACGTCGATGCCGTCGGCCGCCAGCTCGTCTGCGACGTCGAGCGCGTGGTGCACCGACAGCGAGACCGTGACGACGGTGACGTCGCGACCCGAACGGGCCACCGCCGCCTTCCCGATCGGCGTCTCGTAGGCGTCGGCGGGCACGTCGCCCAGTGCCCGGCCGGTCTTCGACATCCACGCCAGACCCATGGCGCCCTTGTGGAAGAGGTACATCACCGGGTTGTCGTCTCGGATGGCAGCGATCATCAGGCCCTTGGCATCAGCGGGAGTGGAGGGGACCACCACCTTCATCCCCGGCAGGTGGGCGAACGTGCCCCACAGGCACTGGGAGTGCTGCGCGGCGTCGGAGTACCCGCCGCCGACGGCGCTCGTGAGCACCAGCGGCACCTTCACGTTCCCACCCGACTCGAAGTGGATCTTCGCCATGTGGTTGTAGATCTGGTCCATGCAGACGCCGAAGAAGTCGGCGAACATCAGCTCGACGATCGGCCGCATCCCCTCGACGGCGGCGCCGGTGGCGAGGCCCATGAAGGCGGTCTCGGAGATCGGGGTGTCGCGCACTCGCTCGGGCCCGAAGCGCTCGAGCAGACCGGTCGTCGAAGCGAAGATGCCACCGTACGCGCCGACGTCCTCGCCCATGTAGAACACGGCGTCGTCACGCTCCATCTCGGCGCTGATGCCCTCCACCATCGCCTTCGCCATGGTGAGGCGCCGGGGCGGTACGGGAGCGGCTTGCGATGCGGGCTCTTCGACCAGGGTCATGGTTCCTCCCTCTACCTCAGGCGCACGCGTACCTGGCGCGGTCGTATGCGTGGCGCGGACACGTACCTCACGCGCACTTCCACCTCACGCGAACACG
Source organism: Actinomycetes bacterium (assembly GCA_021810205.1). GTDB lineage: Bacteria > Actinomycetota > Acidimicrobiia > Acidimicrobiales > RAAP-2 > JAJYVT01. The sequence continues at coordinate 4,472 of JAJZJC010000131.1, read as the reverse complement.
TACGCCGTGGCCGTCGACGGGTCCGGCACCGGGCTGGCCAGCGCGAACTGGACGGCTCGGTCCACCTCGGCGGCGGCGTCGGCCGCGATCTGCTCCACCTGGGCCTGGTCGAGCTCGCCCGCCTCCATCAGCCTGCGGCGATACCGCGGGATCGGGTCCACCTCGTCGAGCGTCGCCAGGTCGGTTCGGTACGTCTGGGGGTCACCTTCGAAATGGCCCCAGAGCCGCAGCGTGTGCACCTCGAGCAGCGACGGTCCCCCGCCGGCTCGGGCCCGCTCGACGGCGCGCCCGGCGGCCTCGTAGACGGCTTCGACGTCGTTGTCCTCGATGCGCTCACCCGGCATGGCATAGGCAGCGGCGCGGCGCGCGTTGTCACCGATCGCGGTCGAGGCGTGCCGGGGCACCGAGATGGCCCAATCGTTGTCCTCGACGACGAACACGACGGGGAGCTGCCAGAGCGTGGCGAGGTTCAGCGACTCGTGGAAGGCGCCCTGGTTGGCCGCGCCCTCGCCGGTCACCGCGACGGCGACGCCGTCGGTACCCCGCTGGCGGAAGGCGAACGCCTGGCCGAGCGCCGGGGGGAGCCCTTCGGCGATGATCCCCGAGCAGGAGAAGTGGACGGCCGGATCGAACAGGTGCATGTGCCCGCCGCGACCATGGCCGAGGCCGCCCTCGCGTCCGAAGATCTCGGCGGCCATCTTGGCCAGGTCGACCCCGTGGGCGATGGCGAGGTGGTGCGGCCGGTGCGTGGCGGTCAGCGCGTCGGAAGGGCGCAGGTGCGCGCACACCCCCGCCGCCACCGGCTCCTGGCCCGCCGCCAGGTGCATCTCGCCCGGGATCTTCCCCGCACCGATGTCGAACCCGGGGGTCTTGTCGGCGTGGTACTCCTGGCGGATCCGCTCCTCGAAGGTGCGGATCAGGACCATCGTGCGGTAGAGGTCGAGGCGGGTTGGCGCATCGAGGCGGGACGGCGCATCGGGGCCGGTTGGCGCATCGAGGTGGGACGGCGCATCGGGGCCGGTTGGCGCATCGAGGCGCTGGTCGGAGCGGGCGACTGCAGCCATGGCGCACCTCCTCTGTCGGCCTCGCCGCTGCCCACTTCGGACGGCCGAGCGGGTCGACCTCCACTCAGCCTACGACCGCGCCTTTCGGGCGACAAGGGGGCTTCGGGGCCCTCCGCCCCGCCTGCCGCCCGCATCGCGGACCGACGACCTCGAGTGGCGCCCGGCGTCCGAACTGCCCACGCCGCCCGCTTCCAGATACGCCACCAGCCGCAGCGGGCTCGGGACTGTCCTGCTGCGCTGGGCACGGCGTTCAGGCAGGCGCGGTCCACGCCGCGAGATCAGCCAGCTCGACGAGCACCACATCGCCCCGCCGAGCTGCCATCTCCCGCAACTCGGCGCGAAAGCCACTTCGAGAAAAGAGCGCGACCCTCACCCCCGAAATGTCCGCACCGGTCTGGGCCAACGCCGGCAGCTTGTACTCCACCACGTCGTCCAGCACGTCACGGCCCATCCGCTGACTGCGCCACCGGCACTCCCCGACGACAACGACCTTTCGGCCATGTGCCCCGACGACGTCGATCTCCTCGGTCGTCCGGGTCTTCCGCCGACGGAGGTCGTGACGGGCCAGCCCCCACCACGCGCGCACGGTAGACACCTCGAAGTGGCTTCGCACCCACGCCCGGCAGATGTCCTCGAACGTCGCCGCCACATGGTCGGCGAGGAACGGCTCGACGTTGCGGTCGTAATGGTCCCCAGGGCGGAACCCGGACGACAGATCGGCCTGAAAGGGGAAGATGAAACGGAACCAGAATCGCACGAACTGGTCGGCCACGCGGTACCGTCGCCGCCTGGCGTTGGGGGGTGCGAAGGCCGGGTTTGCCGACTCGACGATTCGCAGATCTTCCAAGGTGCGGACATAGCGAGAGGCGATCGACTCCTCGACGTGCGAACGCTGGACGAGGTCGGCCCACTCGAGACTGGAAGAGCGCGACAGGGCGGCGAGGAGCGAGAAGTACGTCGCCGTGCTGGGCAGCTCCATCGAGAGCACTTCTCGGACTTCGTCGTGGAGGGGGGCGAGCGAGCTCAATGCCTCCTCGCAGATCACCGACTTGAGGCTCGCACGCCGGGCCATCCTGCGTAGGTACAACGGCATGCCACCCACGATGGCGAAGCGGGTGATGAGCTCCTCGGGGCGAAGGCCCGGCAAGAACTCCCGCGCCGTCTCGAAGGTGAGCGGAGCAAGCGAGAGCGGCGTGGCCCGTCCATGCAACGGTGCCCGTGCGCCGAGGAGGGACTCCATGGTCGAGACTTGGGATCCACACAACACCAGCTTCACCGCTGCGCTCTCTCGCTCCTCCATCACGGCGGCAAGCGACGAGTCGGCTCCCCGGCTCTGCTCGAGCAGAAGCGGGAACTCGTCGATCACGACCAGTCGGCGCCGTGCGTTCGGTTGGCGCAAGAGGACGTCGAAGAACGTCCGGACGTCGGGCAAGGCGGGCACCACGCCGATCGAGCGCCCAAGGACGCTTGCGAAGTACGCGAGCTGATCACCCTCGGCTCGACTGTCGCAGACGAAGAAGTCCGCGTCCTTGCGGTGGGCGAACTCTCGCAGCAGCCAGCTCTTGCCAGTCCGCCGGCGCCCGTACAACATGAGCGGGAACGGGTCGCGGGCATCGTCCCACCACCGCTGGATCCGCTCCAACTCGTCCTTGCGGTCGACGAACTCGTCGTGGTCCGCAAACAGGTAGGTAGACATAACGTGTGCACTGATAGTCTACCAGCGCGCAAGTTACGAGCCATGGCCGAAGCCAGGGACTTGCGCCCGCAATTCGGTCATCGGCCGTTCTTATAACGGCCATTGACGTGGGATCGGCCCTGTGCGTGGCCACGCCGGGCACCACCGCTCGTTACAGCAGCGAGAAGTCGCCCATGGAGCGGTACTTCGCCGGCACGTGGGTCCCAGCAAGGTCCTCTTCGCTGCGAAGCGGCTCTGCGTCACCGACTTGCAGGACGACGTCGGGCTTGCGACCGGCCGCCCCGGTCGCGGCGTCGATCGCTGCGATGACGTCGGCCCAGTGGCCGTGGACGTCTCCGATGCCGAGGACGAGGCACTCCACGGGGCCCCTCAACCTCCGGCGAGCCAGTCCTTGAAGAACGGGCTCGCCACCTCCCAGGTGCCCTCTCGTCGCACGACGAGCTCCAAGTCGCTCAGGACTCGCAGCGCCACTCTCACCGAGTTCACGTTCGCGACGCCGATCTGGTCCAAGAACGCCTTGGCGAAGGGGCTCTTCGTCGGGCGCACCGAGAGCTCCTTGAGCACTCGCTGTTGAGACACGGCGAGCGACTCGAAGCGCTCGGCGAAGCTCGACGCTTGGCGCCTCACGATGGTCGCCATCGCGGCCTCGACGTCGTCTGTCGAGATCTCGCTCTTGCCCGCTGCCTCAGCGAACGCAGAGAACGCCAACCACTGCACGTCGTTGGGCACTCCTCCTGCTCGCTCGTAGACGTGGGCCGCGGTCGCAGTGCTGAGCTGCTTCTTGGCGGCCCGTGCCCTTCCGACCAGGTAGGTGAGCATCGTCTCCTTCTCGATGGCACCCACGGAGAACAGCTCTCCCATGCCGTACAGCGGCGCACCCTTGGCCCGGGTGAGCTTCTCCATGACCGAGGCATGCGACCCGGCCAAGACGAGCGAGCAGTGGGTGAGACGGTCCGCAGCAGCCTTGAATGCCCCGCCCATCCCGGACTTGCCGACGTCGGCCACCCGCTGGAACTCGTCGAGCGCGAGCGCCGTAGGGCCGCGCTTGCCGGCAGTCTCCAAGAGGGAGAGCGCGTCGTCGAAGACGACGTTCCACGAGCGCTGGGCGATGGCCGGGTCGAATCCGAAGGTGACGGTCCCCGACAGGTCGATCGACACGGTCGGAGCGACACGCAGATGCTCGAGCACGTCTTCGACTCGCCGGGCGGCGCGACGAGAGCCTGAGAGCACCCCGTTCACCACCGCGTTGAGCATCTCGGTCGCCACCTCGAGCTCCGAGGTGCAGCGGATGAGGTCCGCATAGCCCACCGCTCCGCCGCCCTTGCGGAAGGCTTGGGCAGCTCGAAGGACGATGGAGCTCTTCCCGAAGCGCCTCGGGCCGAGGACGAACACGTGGATCCCGGCAGACATGCGAGCCACGATGCCTGCCACCTCCTCGTCGCGATCGCAGAAGTACGGTGCGGCGGCCGGCGACCCGAAGTGGAACGGGTTGGGAGGTGTCATCGGCCGTTATTATAACTGTCGTTGACATGGGATCGGCCCTGTGCGTTGTCACGCCGGGCAGCACCGCTCGGTGCGATGATCAACGCGTCGCACAGATTGGGCACTCGGGGAATGGGAATTCCGATCTCGGCGTTCGCCATCTTGATCAGCCGTCCGCAGACGGTGCGGAAGCCACCGCTACCACGTTCTCGGACAAGATGCGAGAGTCG
>JAJZJC010000130.1 GCA_021810205.1 Actinomycetes bacterium | reverse complement strand
CGCGGCTGCCGCCGGGCGTGGCGGCGACGCCGGCGAGGAGCCCTGTTCGCCCGGCGGGCCCGCCACCAGGCGCGGCGATCCCCCGCCTGAGAGCGCCTGCTCGAGGCGGGCGATGCGGTCGAGCAGTGCCGTCGCCGAGTCGTCGAGCTCGGGGCGAGCGAGGCGGACGAGGGCCACCTCGAGGACCGCCCGCCCGTCCGGCGCGTCCCGCATGTCCACTTGGGCACGGCCGATCGCCTCGATGGCGCGCACGACTCTCGAGAGCCCCAGGCTTGCTGCCTGTGTGACCAGACGGTCTCGTTCTGCGCCTGCCGCTCCGCACAGGTCCGGAGCGAGCGCGACGAGGAACATCTGGCGCAGCTCGTCGACGAGCTCGGTGGCGATCTGCTGTGGACCCCAACCCGACTCGTGCAGCGCCGCAACCTCGGCGAGCGCGCGGTGTGCGTCCTCTTCGGCGACGGATCGGGTCAGCGCGACCACGTCGGGCCGCAACGCCTCGGCCGACCCGGACGCGACCACCTGGTCGAGCGCGCTCAGCGCGTCACGTGCCGATCCGCGTCCCTTTCGGACCGCGACGGACAGGTCTTCATCTTCGAGGTCGAGCCCCGCCGCGGCGCTCACGTCGCGCAAGAGGCCCGCCAGGATGTCGGCCCCCAGGAGGCCGAACTCGAGGTGCTGGGTCCGGCTCCTGATGGTGGGCGGCACCTTCTGGGGGTCGGTGGTCGCCAGTACGAAGACGACGTGGCCTGGCGGCTCTTCGAGGGTCTTCAACAAGGCGTTCGCCGCGGCGTTCGAGAGCATGTGGACCTCGTCGACGATGTAGACCTTCCATCGGCCGGGCGTCGCGAGCGCCGCGTGGGAGATCAGGTCGCGCATGGCGTCCACTCCGTTGTTCGACGCCGCGTCGAGCTCGTGGACATCGAGCGACGTCCCCTTGGCGATCTCGACGCACGACGCGCACACCCCGCACGGCTCCCCGTCGACGGGTGCGGTGCAATTCAGCGCCCGGGCGAGGATGCGGGCCGTCGAGGTCTTGCCCGTCCCTCGCGGCCCGCTGAAGAGGTAGGCATGGGAGACACGGCCGTCTCGTACCGCCCCTTGGAGGGCGCGCACCACGTGCGCCTGGCCCCGGAGCTCACCGAAACGGCCCGGGCGGAAGCGCCGGTAGAGGGAGACGAAGGGCGCGTCGGCGCGGGACGCTTCGTTCTGCGGGTCGACGTCATCCGCCACGGACGTCGAGACTACCGGCCGCCTGTGCACGGACCGAGGCCGCCGGCGTCTGGACGCGCCCCGGCGCTCGGTGCGATGGCCAGGTTGGCTACGGCACACGGTCTCACCCGCTGAGAGCTGCTGCCTTCCGACCCTGACTCGGTTCACGAGCGACCGTTGCGCAGGACCCGGCCACCGCACCGAGCGCCGGTACGGATCGCTCCAAGGCTACCCGCCGCCGCCACACCGCACCGCCCGCGTGCGCGAGTAGCCTGGCTCGGCCGCGGCCCGGGCAGGGTCGCGCACCCGGAGGCGTGCGAGAGCGGCCGAATCGGCACGATTGGAAATCGTGTGTGGGGCAACCCACCGTGGGTTCAAATCCCACCGCCTCCGCCAGGGGGTCCTTGCGAAACGAGTGACGAAACCCGTGCTCGGGAGGACCGTGAGGGCCCAATGGGCCACCAGCAGGGGGCTGAGGTCACGCGCCGCACGCGCCGCGCGTCTTTGGCAGTCCCGCAGGCCACCTTGCCCCTCCCTGCCAGCATGGTCGGCGGTGTAGAGGTGTGCGCGGGCGCGTGGAAGCAGCGTTCGGCGGGGATCAGGCGGCGGCCGGCTGCGGCGGACCGGAGCGGGATGGAAGAACGGTCTCCCCAGTGCCGCCGACGCTGCTGCGGTCAGCTCCTCGAACCTTCAGCTCCTCGAACCTTCAGCTCCTCGAACCTTCAGCTCCTCGAACCTATGGACGGTGTCGTCGGGCGCGCACCGCGCGTCGGTGACGTCCCGGCCCTCCGCCCACGACCGAAGCAGCCGGATGTTCGTCGCGGCCACCGCGCAGGCGGCGAGGACGGAGGTCTTCACGATGCCGACCACCCGGCACCATCCGCGTCGGACGTTCTCGGCCGACGGGTTCTTCATGTTGCCGAAGAAGCCCTCGACGTAGGTGCGCCTGGAGTAGGACTCGATCCACTCGGGGCTCCCCCGCTACAGCGTCTGGCGATTGATGCGTGGCGAGGAACGTGCAACGCCGGGACTGGAGGCAGACGGCCCTCGTGTCCTTGCTCGGGGCGGCGGCCAGGACAGCGCCCACGACGCCGCCGCACACGTCGACAGCGCTCGCGCCAAGCTCTACGACGAGCTCGTCAACGCTATCGACGCCGTCCCTGGTGACCCTGGACAACCAAGTTCTGGACTGGTTGGACAACGCGCGGCCCAGGCCGATGGATCACCCGTGTAACGGCACTTCAGGAGCAGGGTCATGGTGCGCAAGTGGGACATCGGGGCGGCGAGTGGTCCGGCAGGTCGCCCCTATCACACGGCTGAGGGGCGTGACTATAATCATGGTCATGCAACAGACCTTGCCTCTTGCCGAGATCAAGGCCCACCTCTCCGAGATCGTGGACCGTGTGGAGCACGAGCACGACCGGGTCGTACTGACCCGCAACGGTCGCGCGGCCGCCGTCATCATGAGCCCTGAGGACCTCGAGGCGCTGGAGGACACGTTGGAGCTGCTGTCCGATCCGGCGGCCCTCAAGGAGATCGACCGAGCACGGCAAGACGTCGCACGGGGCAAGGTCGTGAGCTCCGAAGAGCTCCGCGCCAAGTACCTTCGGCGGTGACGGAGCCGGCATACCGGCTCGTCATGGCCTCCGGTGCAGAGCGCGCCTTGGCGCGGCTGCCCGAGAAGGCCGCTGCAGCCGTGGTCGAGTTCATGACCGGAGCGCTCGTCGAGGCGCCCCGTGCGGTGGGGCATCCTCTCGAGCGCGAGCTCACGGGGTTGTGGGCGGCCCGTCGGGGTCCGTACCGGGTGATCTACGAAATCGACGACGATGCCGGGATCGTCAGCATCTTGCGGGTCGACCACCGTGCCGACGTGTACAGATCGCACTGAGGTCGCTCCGAAGATCACGCCGTCGGCGAAGGTACGAGACACCAAGCCCCGGGTCGGCAACAGGGATCAGTACCCTGCGACAGTGATCCGAACTGCCGAATAGGTGCAACAGGGAAGGAACCGGACACTCGATTGGCGGGGTTCACATTCGCCCGTCGAGCAACCGTGCTCAGGCCGTGCCGAGGACACGTCGAAGCATCGAGAGGTACGAGGGGTCGGCAAACTCAAGGCCGCCGAGTTCGTCCACTCCGAACCAGCCGATTGCATCGTGCTCTTTCGCCTCGCAATTCTGCACCGCACCGCTCCAGGAGCTGCATACCCACACGGTGAGGTCCAAGCCATGGTGAGGATCGAAAGACGGGCTTTCCGTCGACATCCCCAAGATGGACGGCGAGTTTCTCGCGGAGCTCTCGCCGGAGTGCGTCGGTCGGACCCTCGCCAGGCTCGACGTGACCGCCCGGGAAGTCCCAGACATCTGGATACCAACGCCGACTGGGTGACCGATGGCAAAGAAGAACTCGGTCCCCCGCTCGCAGGATCGCGGCAACGACACGGTGGTCGTCCACGAACCAAGTATCGCCGCGAAGGCGCCCCGTCCCATATCGCTCGGCTCCGCAACGGCCTTCGCAGCGCCCCAGACCGCCCAATACACGTGTGATCGTCAGCGCATCCCTGTGGTCAGGTTGCAGTGAGCCGTTCGACGGGTTGACTCGTGATGCCGGCGATCAGGTCGAAGTCCTTGTCGTGGTGCAGAACGGTCAGCTGAGCCAACTCGCCAGTCGCGGCGATCAGTAGGTCCGGGATCGATGCCGCGCGATGCTGACCGCGCTCAGCGAGTGCCACTTGGACCTCGACGGCCCGGTCCTCGATCGCTGGGGTGAGGTACTCGACGGGCATTCGTGCCAGTGGCGGTCGGTCGTAGGCGAGCCGCAGATCGCTCACGGAGCGAGCAGAGAAGCCAACTTCGAGCCGAGTGACCGTGCAGATCCGGACTAGTCCACGCTCGATCCGGGTCGCCCACTCTTCGGCATCTGGGCTTCGGGCGAGCCGGACCAGAGCGGACTTGTCGATGAGCCAGCTGGTCACGACCAGGCCTGGCGCATCACCTCGGGCTCGGCAAGGTCGGCGAAGGCGTCGGCGAACGCCACAAGGTCCTCAACTCCCATGTCGGGAGCCCTATCGTCACGTTCACGCGCCAGGGCGCGCCGGATGTACTCCGTCCGCGAGAGACCGACCCGCCGGGCCCTCGCGTCGATTGCGGCGAGGACATCGTCTGGAACGTCACGGATCAAGATGTCGGTCACGGCTTCCTCCTCGCTCCGGCGATATCATAGGATATCACCCTCCAGAGCGACACCCTGCGAACCTGCCCCATACCGCCGGCACCCGAGAGAGCACCGCAGCGCCCATACCGTCGGTTCCCGGCCCTACAGACCGATCGTCTCGTGATCCATGGCCGTGGAGGTTCCGTCAGCTCCGATCACATGATCACCAGCTCGGCCTGTGGGTCGAGACGGTGCATGTCGTCAGGGTCGCTCGTCGCGATCCGTTGGCCGCGGGATCGGGCACAGAGGACCACCGTGGCGTCGATCACGTCGTCGCCACCCGCGACACCCAGGAGCTGCCCCGCGGCACGGGCTCCGTGGTCATCCAAACCGACGATGTCACAAGAGTCCGATCCGAGAAGCCGGGAAAGGTTGGCTTGGCGCCGCCCATCTCGCCACACCTGGCCGACGACGCCGGCGGGAACACACAGCCGTTCGCCGCGTTCTCGGGCGCGAGCCACGAGCGCGACCGCCCGACGCTGGCCGCGCTCGAACGCGACGAGCGCGCCGGCGTCGAGGGTGATCCCTACCGCCATCCGGCCTCGCGGTCGATCCGATCGCGCTCGGAGTCGGTCAGGGGACCTCCGCTCTCCACGAGCAGCTCCTCGAGGAGTGCGTCGAGGTCGTCGAGCTTGATCTGCTCTTCGAGCGCGTGGGCAACATAGGCGGAGACGTTGGGAGCCCGGCCTCCAGCCACGGCAGCCCGCGCGGCGTCAACGAGGGGCGGTGGCAGGCTGATGGCGATCTTGGCCTTGGGCGTCATACTAACCATCATACCCGACGGGTGGCTCCCGCCCACTCGGCCCGACAAGCGCCCTCAACCTGACCTCGCCCGATCAGCTCGCCGACGAGGCAGAGGCAGGCTGCGGCCTCGAGGGCGCCATCTCGAGGAAGGTCGGTCCGCCGTCACTTGGTCGTGGTGTCTCCCCTCGACTCGATCTGCGGATCGAGCCCGACCTGTGTGGACGATCACGAGAAGTCGCGATCGGCGATCAACAGAATTCGCGCTGCTGACCTGACCCCGTAGCGCTCCTCCCCTCCATTCGTAGACTGCACCATCTTGTCGAAGGTCTGCGGGTTCGCCCAGTGGGCGAATGAGCGTCTGGAATGGCGCCGAGATCCCCGGTCCGCGTCAGCTGCAAGCGCCAGGCGCGTCCGGGACGCGTTCCGAACCACGGCGGTGCCGCTCTACGGCTTGCCGGCGAGCGTTGCATGCACACGCAGCATCAGCTACGGGCCCGAGGTGCCGAGGTGGGGCCCCGTTCCGGCGGGCGGCGAGCACATCGCACGGTTCGGGCTCACTCATCTGGTGCCCGCATCGGGGAAGCTCGAGGTCCACTCCGAAGTCGAACGTCCCATTGATTCCGTGGAGCGGTCGGTACTCCTGGCCACGCGCTGGGGTCACCTCGGG
>JAJZJC010000035.1 GCA_021810205.1 Actinomycetes bacterium | reverse complement strand
GGATCGGCCATGAGGATCGGCCATGAGGATCGATGAGATGAGATGGGAACGATGAGCCAGGCGCAACCGGGCCCCGCGATCGAGAACCTCACGTTGTGGGAGCGCGTGTACCAGCACCTCCAAGCCGAGATCCTGGAGGGCCGGCTCCTGCCAGGGACGGTCCTCTCGGAGGTCGCGCTCGCGAAGGAGCTCGGTGTGAGCCGCGGCCCGATCCGCGAGGCGATGGGACGCCTGGCGGCTGAAGGGCTGGTCAACGTCCGTCCGAGGCGAGGTGCGGTCGTTCGCGCTCCGACGCTCGAGGAGCTGGTCGAGGCCTATCAAGTCCGCGAGGTTCTCGAGTCTCTGGCCGTGAGCCTCGCGGTGCCCCGCCTCACCGAGCCAGACCTCCGCGAGCTCGGCAGCCTTGTCGACGAGATGGACACGAGCGCACGGCAGAACGACCTCGGCCGCTTCTTCGAGGCGAACGTCGCGTTCCACGAGCGGTTCTGCGAGATGAGCGGGAACCGCAAGCTGCGCCAGGTGCACGTTACGCTCATGGGGGAGATTCGCGGCTTTCAGGATCGTTCGCTCGCGATCCGAGGAAATCCGAACGACTCGGTGGCGGAGCATCGGGCGATCCTTGCCGCTGCAGCAGCCGGCGATGCGCAGTTGGCTGCCGAGCTCGCTGGAATTCACGTGCGTGTTCCGGCAGAGCGACTGAAGAACCACCTTCACGAGCGCATCGGCATGGAGCGAGGCGCAGAAGACGTGCTCACGGCATTGCCGGACGTGACACGTGAGGCGGGTGCATAGCCGGAGGGCCGCAGCCCTGGGTGATCCTCGGGAAACCCTTGGCAATCGTCCACGACGAGGAACAGGAAGGAAATAGGAGATGGGAGCACATAGCGGGAAAGTAGCCGTCGTCACCGGTGCCGGCCAGGGGATCGGGTTCGCCATTGCCAGGCGATTGCACGCGACAGGGGCAAGCGTCGTGATCGCGGACCTCGACCCTGCGAAGGGTGAGAAGGCGGCGGGGGAGCTGGGGGCGGGCGCCCAGGCGATCGGAACCGACGTCGGGGACGAGAGCTCGGTGAGTGCGCTCTTCAGCCAGGTGCTCAGTGCCCACGGGAAGGTCGACATCGTCGTCAACAACGCGGCAATAGTCCCGTACACGGCATGGGACGACGTGGACTTCGGCGAGTGGCGACGCATCATGAGAGTCAACCTCGACGGCGTCTACCTCATGTGCCGCGCGGCCCAGGTCCCGATGCGGGAGGCGAAGTACGGCCGTATCGTGAACCTCGCTTCCAACGCCTTCTTCGCCGGCACTCCCAACATGTCGGCCTACATCGCCGCCAAGGGAGGGGTCATCGGCCTGACGCGGGCACTGGCGACGGAGCTCGGTCCGTACAACATCACGGTCAACGCGGTGGCACCGGGGCTCACCGCCTCTGACGGAGTGCTCGCCAGCCCCCACAAGGACTCGATCGCGTTCGTCGAGACGCTGCAGGCGCTGAAGCGCACGGGCACGCCCGAGGACATCGCTCCGGTCGTGGCGTTCCTCGCATCGGACGCGGCCGGATGGGTCACCGGACAGACCTACACCGTCGACGGTGGCCACGTCCGCTACTAGCGGCGAGCTGGCGGCGGCTCGGTACCTGAAGGGGGAGCGCGATGACGGATGTCGAAGCGGGACGGGTGGCGCTGGCGGTGCACGACGTGCACGCGTCGGTCCGCTTCTACGTCGAGGGGCTCGGATTCCATGTCGAGCAACTCTTCGAGGATCCGCCGTACGCGACGCTCTCCGTCGGCCCGCTGCGCTTGTCGTTGACGCAGTCGGGCTCGATGGTGCCAGACGTCGAAGGGATGCGGCTGGAGGCGGGTGCGGACGAGCGATCGTCCGCGGCGATGGTGGTGCTCGAAGTGGCCGATGCTCGGGCTGTGTTCCGGCAGCTGGCTGACCGGGGAGTGCGTACTCGCTCGGACCCCTGGGAGCCCCCGTGGGGCGGGTGCCGGTTCTTTCTCTCGGACCCCGACGGCTACCTGGTCGAAGTGGAGCAGGTGGCGTGACGGGGACTCTCATCATCAGGAGGAGCGACTGATGCGGGTCGTGCGTGCGGCTGGGCCGGACATCGTCGAGGTAGCGGAGGTCACATCGCCGGCATTGAAGTCACCGACGGATGCCGTCGTGTCGGTCACGGCTTCTGCGATCTGCGGCGCGGACCTCCTCCCCCTCTCCGGGCACGTGCCCGGGTTCGAGTGGGGAACCGTGCTCGGGCACGAGTTCGTGGGGACCGTCGCTGAGGCAGGAGCCGACGTCCCGTTCGCTGTCGGAAGTCGCGTGGTCTGTTCGTCGACCGTGTCGTGCGGGACGTGCTGGTACTGCCGACACGCGATGTCCTCGCAGTGCGAGCAGATGGCGCTGTTCGGGTTCTCTGGCGTGTACCCCAGGTTGGACGGCGGTCAGGCCGACCTCGTTCGCGTCCCTCACGCAGATCGGGTCCTGTGGCCTCTCCCTGAGGCGCTCGACGACGACGCTGCCGTCTTCATCGCGGACATCCTTCCGACCGCGGTGCGCACCGTGGAGCGCGCCGAGGTCGCCGAGGGCGACAGCGTCGTGGTGCTCGGTGCCGGGCCGGTCGGTCTGCTCGAAGGTCTCTTGGCCGACGCTTCGGGAGCCCACGTCGTCATGGTCGATCCTGAGCGACGCCGTCGCGTCGAAGGCGAGCGGCTCGGCCTGCGAGCGGTCGGGACCGACGAGGTGCTCGGCGTGATCGAGGAGATGACCACAGGTCGAGGTGTGGACGTCGCGATCGAAGCGTCGGGTCACCCCGACGCGTTGGCTTCCACCCTCGCGATCGTCCGTGGGCGGGGCGTGGTCAGTGTGTCCGGTGCGCACTTCGATCCGGACCGGCCGGTCGACGTCGGCCGGATGTTCGCGAAGGAGCTGTCGCTCCGTTTCGCGATGGGCTCTCCGACCGACGACCGTGCCCGGGTCGCGGAGATGGTGCTCTCAGGTCGGATCGATCCGCGTCCGCTGATCACCCACCGGTTCCCTCTCGACGCCGCCGCCGAGGCGTACCGGATCTTCCGTACGCACGAGGCGACGAAGGTGGTCTTGCAACCATGAGCTCCGCGATGTGCCCTCCCTCCGAACTGGGACGCGTGTACACGCTCTCTGCTGGGCCGACGGCGGCAACTCCCGAGACGCTCTCCGTGCTCTCGAGGCCGGCCCTGTATCGTCACTACGACCCTGAGTTCCTTGACCCCCTATGGGCATCGCCCAGATCCACGAGGGGACCAACCACGTCCAGCGGGTGGTGATCTCCGAGCACCTGCTCGGGTAGGTGTGCACGAATGGGCTCATGACCCCGAGCCCGACAGCAGTGAGCGCCATTCCCACATGCTGTTCGGGGGAGCGTCGGATCGTGGGCTCGTTCTCGACCCGGGCTCAGGCGAGCGAGGGCGCTGTCCAGCGCCGCGACGCCAACCGGCCTGTATGAGCCGAAGTGGACTCAGTGACCGGAGGACGTCAGGTCGGTGCACCGAAGGACGGGTCGAGTTAGGCGGCTGAGGGGAGCACGAGATGGCTCCGGGTACCTGCCTTCCGGATCCAGGTCAGCACGTGCACCCACGCCAATCGGACCACGATGGCGAACAACTCCGCGACCAGCAGCTCCAGGAGCACTTCCATCCCGACACCTCCTGCCTCGGCAATGCATGACTCTGTGGCTGATGTTGACGGAGTGAAATGAACGCCAGGTGGCCCCCACGTGGCCGGCGGGCGAACTTTCTGTGACCATTGTTCACCTGGCAGGAGACATGGGCGCCCTGGGGCATGGGCGGGAACAACGTTCTGCTCGAGCATGACGAGCACGACGATGCCGGGCGATCGCCACACGTAAGCCGAGAGATCACGATGCGTGGCGGCTGGCATGCGTGGATAGGTGGTGTGTGCTCATTGCCGATTCCTGGGTCCCGGCCTGTGGCTCGACTCTCTCACCTACGCGGCGACATCCCCCCAGGCCAGGCGCAGGACGGTGGTTTCCTGTGGGGTGCGCGGCCGGGGTCTACCCGCGGCAATTGCGGAAGGAAGCGCTGAAGACGTGCTCGGCGACGACGAGGTGCAGGCGGTCTGTGTCGCTGGATGAGCCGGTTGTGATCGGATCGAGCGAAGCGAATCTCGCTGAGGCTGGGACGGCGAGCGCGGCGCTCGAGGTGGCCGGGCCGACGGCGGGGTACTCCACGGTGCCGATCGTCGAGGGAGTCGACATCACCGTGCGGGAAGGGGAGTTGGTGCTGCTCGTTGGCCCGAACGGCACCGGAAAGTTCAAGGTGCTGAAGGTGATCGACGGCGTCATACGTCGTCTCGACGGACAGGTGAGAGTGCTCGGGCGAAAGGTGGGAGGAAACGGTCCTGCCGCCATGGCCCGGGCGGGCGTCGCCTACGTGCTCCGAATTGCGGGTCAGCCGAGCACGTCGCCTATCGCCGCCCCGAGGACCTCGAGCCCTTCCTCGAGGAGATCCTCGCCGATCACGAGGGGCGGGAGCAGCCGGACCACGTTGCCCCACGTTCCGCAGGTCAGGACGATCACTCCCTGGGCGTGGCAGGCGTGCGCGACCGCTTGAGCAGCGGCCGCGTCAGGGCGGAGGCTCGTGGGCTCGGCGAACTCGATGGCGAGCATCGCACCCCGTCCGCGGACGTCTGCGATCTCGGCGTGCTGCTTCGCCAGGGACTCGAGCCGGGGACGCGCCTGCCCCTCGATGCGGCGGGCCGCTGCGGGGAGGTCCAACTCGCGCATCGTACGGATCGCCGCCAGCGACGCGGCGCAGGCAACGGGGTTGCCTCCGTAGGTGCCGCCGAGGCCGCCGGGGTGCACGTCGTCCATGAGGTCGGCACGGCCGGTCACGGCGGCGAGCGGCATTCCCCCCGCCATGCCCTTCGCGGTCGTCATGAGGTCGGGGACGACGCCTTCGTGCTCGACCGCGAACCACGCCCCGGTCCTCGCGAAGCCCGTCTGGATCTCGTCCGCGATGAAGACGATGCCGTGGTCGGCGCACCACGAGGCGAGGGTAGGGAGGAAACCGGGTGCGGGCACCACGAAGCCGCCCTCCCCCTGGATGGGCTCGATGAGGACGCAGGCGAGATTGCCGGCACCTACCTGCACGGACAGCTGGTCGATCGCGCGGGAGGCCGCCTCCTCCCCGGTCATCCCTTCCGGGTCACGCAGCGGGTACGACATGGGGGCGCGGTAGATCTCGGAAGCGAACGGACCGAAGTGGTCCTTGTAGGGGAAGTTCTTGGCCGTCAGAGCCATCGTCAGGTTCGTGCGGCCGTGGTACGCGTGGTCGAACACCGCGACGGCCTGACGGCCGGTCGCGTGTCGGGCGATCTTGACCGCGTTCTCGACTGCCTCGGCGCCCGAGTTGAACAACGCGGAGCGCTTCTCGTGGTCGCCGGGCGTCACCTTCGCGAGCTCTTCGCAGACGGCCACGTAGCCTTCGTAGGGCACCACCATGAAGCAGGTATGCGTGAAGCGCGCCACCTGCTCGCTCACCGCCTGCACCACCGGCGGATCCGCGTGACCGACGGTCGTCACGGCGATGCCGGAACCCAGGTCGATGAGGCAGTTCCCGTCGACGTCACGCACGATCGCCCCAGCGGCGTCGTCGACATACACCCCGGTAGAGGAGCTGACGCCGTGCGCGACTGCGCGCTCGCGTCTGGAAGCGAGCTCCTTGGATCGCGGCCCTGGGATCTCGGTGGCCAGGATCCTGCGCTGGGGGACTGGGACGCGCGCTGCGCCGGTGTCATCCTGGGTCACTTCGCACCTCCTTCGGAGCCGTCCCAGTGGCGGCTGCCCGGCGGCCAGTGTACGTCCGCACCAGGATCGCCCTCCGCTCTGCTCGGCGCCTCTTCACGGCTCTCTTGGCTCGGCGCGTCCGTCCAGGTCTGGCGCGTCTCGGCTCCCGGCGCCGTTCTTCACGGCCGGCGTGGGGCAGGAGCAGGAGTAGGAAAGGGACGTGCCTGTGAAGATCGGGACCTCGGGCTGGCAGTACCGCCCCTGGATGGGCACTTTCTACCCCGCAGGCTTGGCGATGTCGCGCTGGCTCGGCTTCTACGCAGGGTGCTTCGACACGGTCGAGGTCGACAGCGCGTTCTACCGGCTTCCGCCCGCGGACGTCTTCGCACGCTGGCGCGAGGAGACGCCGGAGGGGTTCGTGATGGCGGTGAAGGCGAGCCGGTACCTCACCCACCGTAGGCGACTTCTCGAGCCACGAGAACCCGTTGCCCGGCTCGTCGAGCGCGCCAGCCATCTCGGACCGAAGCTCGGGCCGGTCCTCCTGCAGCTCCCGCCGACGATGCGCGTCGACACCGGTCGGCTCGACGAGACGCTCGCTTCCTTCCCCGAGGGGCTCCGCGTCGCCGTCGAGGCGCGTCACGACAGCTGGGACTGCGACGCGGTGTGGGAGCTGCTCGCTCGCCGTGGTGCCGCGTGGTGCATCGCGGATGCGCCCTGGCGGCGTTGGCCCGTCGTACGGACGGCTGACTGGGGGTACCTGCGCTTCCACGAGGGCATCGCTTCCCCCCGTCCCTGCTACGGACGCCGGGCGCTCGCAGGCTGGGCTTCCCGCATCGCGCAGACCTGGCCCGAGGGGGGCGACGTCTACGCGTACTTCAACAACGACTCCTGCACCTGCGCTCCCCACGACGCGCAGCGGTTCGCTGCCGCGTGCACGCGAGAAGGCCTCCGGCCGAGCCGTGTGCCCGGGCGCGGAGCGGTGACGCTCTGCGCGTGAGCGCGTCGGGCGTGAGCCCCCTGAGCGGGCGCGGTGTTCAGCGCTCCTGTTCCGTCCGATCGTCGGCGAGGTGGGCCGCGAGGAACTGTGCGCTCGTCTCGAGCACGTCCGGGGGCAGCTCGCCGTGGCCCCCCGGATTGGCGACGAGCCGCTTCTCGCGAGAGCCCAAGGCCTCCCACAGCCTGATGGCGAGGTCGTGGGGGAACATGACGTCGTCCCACTGGACGAAGAAGAGCACCGGGCAGCGCACGCGGGGCGCATCGCGCGCGATGCGCTCCCTCGTCGGCCCCGTGAAGCCCATGAGCCCAAGGACCGCGGCACGGAAGCGTCCGTCTGCCGCCACGACCGGCAGGCCGGTGATCGTCCCCATCGAGAAGCCCCACCAGCCGGCCGGGCCGTTGCCGACGTCGGGCAGCGACTGGAGCGCGTCGAGGCTGGCGATCCAGTCGGCGACGATCCCGTCGGTCATGGCGTCACCGTCGTTGGCCCACAGCTGGGCGAATTCCGCGAGGACGAGCGCCGAGGGCGCAGGCGGTCCCGCGCGCCGGTCGCCGTGCACGGGCCCGTCGATCGCCGCAGCGCTGATGCCGTGGTCGTGGACGAGGCGTCGAGCCATCGCGACGACGTAGTCCTGACGTTTCGAGCCGGACCCTCCGTGGCCGAGCAGGACGAGCGGCCGAGGGCCCTCCCCCTCTGCGGGCGTCCAGAGCAGGCCGGGGATGCGCCGACCTGCACGCAGCACGTCGAAGCGGCGTTGGCGGACGCCGTCGCGAAGGAGGTCCTCGTCGAGCCAGGTGAGCGCAGGGCTCCCGCCGTCGCGCTCGTCCGGCGAGAGCGCCCCCCCGAGCGGGCCCTCCAGCGGGCCTTCGAGCGGGCCTTCGAGCGGGCCCTCGAGCGGGCCCTCGAGCGGGCCGTCGGCGGCATTGGACGGAGCGGACATGCCTCGGAACCTACGTCGATCGGGGTGCCCCGATCCGTCGTGTCGTGGGTCGTGCGTGCACGGATCGGGCTCGCCACGCGGGGTCACCGCCGTCCGGAGGCGTTTGCGGTCGTCCTCGAGAGGGTACCGACGGAGCGAACGGCGCCCTGCAAGGTTTTTCAACACGAAATGCACGACGATGCGAGGAGGCCAGCACGCGGTGAGCACGCATCGGCGAGGCTGGGCGGGTCTCCTTCACGCTGGTGGTCGACAGAGCGGAGCGGGACGGTGAACGTCGTCGGCCTTCCCGGGCTCCTCCACACCGCGCTGACCTATCGCACCACTGACGAGCTCGTCGGTGTGCTCACGCCGCTCGTCGGCAAGTGGCTGTCGGGAAACGACCGCGTCATCGTGAGCTTGGAACCCGGCCGGTTGAACGCGCTCCGTTCCGAGCTCGGCGCCGAGGCAGAGCACGTGTGGTGGAGCGACGCGTCTCGGCGGCCTCCGCACCCTGCGCGGCGCCTGCGGGCCATCCACGAGGTAGTGGAGGAGGAACGTCGCCTGGGTCACGGCCAGGTGTGCTTCGTCGGCGAGCGTTCCTTCCGTGCCGGGCTGCCGGAGCTCGTCGCCGAGTGGGAGCGGTTCGACGTCGTGCTCGACGACGCGCTGGCAGGCGCGCCGTTGACCGTGGTCTGCACGTTCGACCTCACGACGGCGCCCGAGCGGGCGCTCGAGCACGTAGCGGGAACCCACCCGATGCTCGGGGTGGACCCTGCGCTTCCGAGCACGGAGTACCGACGATCGGCCGACGTCCTCGACGTGCCGAGCGCCCTGCCGCCTCTCCCACCCGCCGCCTCCCACCTTGGCGGGCGGGTCTCGCCTGCGCACGCCCGGACGCTCGTGCGTGACGTGCTCGGCGGCGCACGCGGCCACGTCTCGGTGATGCAGGCGGCCGACGATCTGACCGTCGCGGTGACCGAGCTGGTCACGAACGCCTGGCAGGCTGGCGCGCGGTCGATCGACGTGTGGTGCTGGCGTAGCCGGGGCGAGATTGGGGTGCAGGTCGACGACGACGGCCGAGGGCTTCGTGCCCCGTTGGCCGGGTACCGGCGTCCTGCGGCTGGCGCCGCCGGAGGGCGCGGGCTGTGGATCGTCCGGCAGCTCGCAGACCTGGTCGAGATCGCGTACGACGGCCGGGGCACGAGGGTGCGGGCGCGGATCTTCGAAGATCGAGGGCGTCGGTCCTACGCGCAGGCGGGCTCGGAGCGAGCGGGCCTCGAGCGGTTCGGTGGCGTCCTCGTGGCCGATCGGAGAGATGCCCGGCGGCGCGCGGGCCGGCTGGGAGCGGCAGAGGCGCGCGGATTGTGACGAAAGTCCCGCCCTCAGCGGACAAGACTCGATCCATGACCCTGGCCCTTCCTCCTGGCACAGAGACCATGCATCCCGAGGAACGCCGCGCAGACGATGCGCAGAGGCCTGCACCGACAGATGCGTACTGGCCGAACGTGTGGCGCACAGCCCCCGAGGAGCGGGCGACGTCCCCGCGCGCGTCGGGGCCGTAGCCCGTAGCTCGGGCGTTTCGTGTCGGTCGCCGTCGTTCCTTGCTCCGCGTCCGGCCCGATCCCGTTAGCACTCTCGAGCGGAGAGTGCTAAATTTCAAGTGCCGTCCTCGTGCTCGTGCCGACGTGGTGCAGGTGAAGACGCAGGCGGTGGCACAGGCGGAGACGGAGTTGTGCACACGAATCACGAATCGAGTGTTCGTAGGAGGTGTTGACCATGGCTCTCGTCAGAAGCGACCCGTTCCGGGAGCTCGATCGGCTCGCGCAGCAGCTGTGGGGTGACGGAAGGACGCGGTCGAGCTCGCTGTCCATGCCGATGGACGCCTACCGCAAGGGCGATGTCTTCCTCGTCCAGATCGACCTCCCCGGTGTCCAGAGCGACGCCATCGAGCTCACCGTCGAAGACAACGTCCTCACGGTCAGAGCGGAGCGCCCGTCGCCCGAGGTCAACGAGGGGGTCGAAGCGCTCGTCGCGGAACGGCCGTACGGCACGTTCTCCCGGCAGATGTTCCTCGGGGACAACCTGGACGTCGACCGGATCGAGGCGGCGTACGAGGCAGGGGTGCTCACCGTCACGATCCCGGTCGCAGCACACGCCAAGCCGCGGCGCATCGAGGTCGCGACCAAGCGCGAGCGCGAGGCGATTCCCGCCTGATCGCCGAATTCGGCCTAGGTCGAGGGTGCGCAACGGCTCCGTCAGAGACGGGGTCGCTGCGCACCCGGGGCCACCGCGGGCACGGCGGCCACCGCGGGCACGGCGGGCACCGCGGGCATGGGGCTCGTCGGGTGGCGATGGCTCATCGGGCGGTGATGTAGTCCTCGAGGAGCTTGCGATCTCGCTCGAGCTGCTCGATCGTGTGCTTGACCACGTCGCCGATGCTCACGATCCCGACCAGCGTGCCGTCCCTGATGACCGGCAGGTGGCGGACGCGTTCGTTGGTCATCGTGGCCATCACCGTCCCGACTTCGTCCGCTGGGTCGGCGGTGTGCACCGGCGTCGACATGATGGCCCGCACCGGACGGTCGAGGAGGTCGTTTCGCTCCCGGTCGAGGTGCCTGACGATGTCGCGCTCGGAGACGATCCCGTCGATGTGCTCACCGTCGGCGGAGACGACCAGGGCGCCGATCCCGTGCCTGGCAAGGTCGGCGATCGCCTCTGCCACCGTGGCGCCGCCGTCGATCGTGACGACGGCGGATCCTTTCCGCTCGAGGAGGTCACCGATCCGCATGCTCCACCTCCGACTCTCTCCCGCTCTTCCTACACCTTCTCCACCCGTGCGAGCACGTTGCGCTGGCGCAGGCTGCGGACCGCCTGGCGCGCCTCGTGCTCCGGCAGCACCGCGGCGAGCGCCTCTCCGGTCGTGTGCACTCGCATCGACAGCGCTTCGGCTTCGGGTCTCGTGTAGCCGAACAATGCGATGCAGGCGCGCTCCACCTCGTCGAACGTCGTGAAGTCGCTGTCCATGATGATGACCGCGAAGTCCTGGTCGAAGAGGTCGCGCAGCTTGTCCGCGACGTCGTCCTCGAGCTCCTGACGAGTGCCGACGTCTGGGGGGGAGAGCGAGCCCACGGGTCCTCGAGTGGTCTGGAGCGACCGGCAGCGGTCTGGTTCGATCAGGAGCATCGTGCAGCCGTAGCGGTCACCGGGAAACGTGCTGGGCCGAATTGTACCGAGGCGACCAGCTCCTGCGAGTCCTCGACCACATCTCCTCCAGGCGCTCGAGGTTGGGAACCCAGGACGCAGCGCGCGTGCGTCGACGGTGCACGTACCCGTTGTCGAAGAACCAGCGGACCGAGTCCTCGACGGCCTCGCGGGCCGAGCGCGACACGTAGCCGAGCTCTCGTCGTGCACGCGAGTCGTCGAAGATCATGGTGGTCGTGGACATCCGTGCGGCCTCCAACGGCACGGCTGGCTCGCGACGCAGGACGCGGCCCTCGACGGTCTCGGACAAGAGCCCTGCAGCGAGCGCGATCGCCTTCGGCACCCGGAGCCCCACCGGCTGGAGGCCGGTGACCTCTGCGAGCAGCACGAGCAGCTCGCGCATGGATACGTTCTCGCCGCCCATGATGTAGCTCCGCCCAGGCGCACCGCGCTCGAGGGCGAGGAGGTGGCCGGTCGCGAGATCGTCGACGTGGGCGACGTTCATGGCCGTGTCGACGTACCCGGGCAGCCTCCCGTTGAGGAAGTCGACGACGACCTTGCCCGTCGGCGTGGGGCGGTGGTCGCCGGGCCCCAAGGGGAAGGTCGGGAGCACGAGGCAGACCGGGACACCTTCGGCCGCCGCGCGGAGCACCTCGTGCTCGGCCACGTACTTGGAGCGCTTGTAGTGCCCGAAGAGGTGCGAGACGTCGGCGACGGCCTCCTCGGTCGCCGGCACCCCACGGGCCGCGCTCTCGAGGCCGAGAGTGCCGACGGTGCTCGTGTAGACGATGCGCTCGACGCCCTCTGCTGACGCCGCGCCGAGCACGTTGCGCGTACCTTCCACGTTGACCCTGTAGAACACCGAAGGGTCCTTCGCCCAGAACCCGTAGAGCGCCGCCGTGTGGAACACGAAGCGGCTGCCCAAGAGCGCGCGGCGCACGGACCCCGGGTCGCGGACGTCCGCCGGCTGCACCTCGACGTCGAGGCCCCGGAGGTTCCGGTGCTCGCGGGCGGGCTCCGTGACGGCGACGACCGACGCGCCGTGCTCCAAGAGCCGCCGCGTGATCGCCGAGCCGATGAACCCGCCTGCTCCGGTGACCGCGACGCGGTCTCCTGGCGTGATCGTCACGGCAGGCTCCGGAGGCGGGGACGGACGGCCTGGACGGCCGGCCGCGGTGCTCACGTGGGTGCCATCACCTGCTTCGGGCCGCTCCGTCGCAGCGCGCTCTTCGCCATCGTCGTGCCGAACTCCATGAGCAGCCCGGACCCGTGGTGCGCGTCCCGCAGCACGTCGTCGAGCGCTGCGGCGAAGTAGTCCACCTCCTGTTGCCCGGCGACGAGCGGGGGCAGGAGCTTGATCACGTTCATGTTGTCCGCCGCCACCTGGGTGAGGATGCGGTGCCGGTGGAAGAGCGGCACGACCACCATCTGGGAGAACAGGGCGGTGCGCACCGCTTCGAGGGCGTTCCACCGCAGGCGCAGGGCGCGCGACCGGGGCTTGTCGAAGACGAGGCCGATGATGAGACCCTTGCCCCGGACGGCGTGGAGCATCTCGTAGCGCTCCACGAGAGGGGCGAGCGCCGCGTCGAACGCCTCGCCCGTCCTGCGCGCCCGCTCGACGATCTGCTCGTCGTCGAAGGCCTCCAGCGTCGCGAGCCCGGCGACCATCGCGAGCTGGTTCCTGCCGAACGTCGTGGAGTGCACCATGGCGCGCTCCATCGAGCTGTACACGCTCATGTACACCTTCTCGGTGCACAGCACCGCACCGACCGGCACGTAGCCTCCCGACAGCGCCTTGGAGAGCGTCACGATGTCCGGTTCGAGCCCGTAGTGCTCGTGGGCGAAGAACTTCCCGGTGCGCCCCATGCCCACCTGGACCTCGTCGGCGACGAAGAGCGTCCCGTACCTGCGGCACAGCTCCTGCACCGACTGCCAGTAGTCGTCGGGGGCGACGTGCACCCCCTTGCCTTGGATCGGCTCGACGACGAACGCCGCGACGTCCTTGCTCCGGAGCTCGCGCGCGAGCGCGTCGGCATCGCCGAACGGCACCTGGGTGGCACCAGGGAGAAGCTCGCCGAACCCCTCCTTGAAATCCTTGCCGCCGTTCAACGCGAGCGAGCCCGTCGTGAGCCCGTGGAAGGCATGGTCGCAGTACACGACACGCGGCCGCCCCGTCGCACGGCGGGCGAACTTGATCGCCGCCTCGGTCGCCTCGGTGCCCGAATTGCAGAAGTAGACCCTCCTCAGGCCGGCGTGCGCTCGGGCCACGAGCTTCTCCGCGAGCAGCCCCGGTAGGAGCGCGCAGTCCAGCTGCACCATGTTGGGAAGGTCGAGGTCGATCGCCTCGTGCAGCGCCTTCTTCACGGCGGGGTGGCCGCGGCCGAGCGCGTAGACGCCGAACCCTGCGAGGAAGTCCAGGTAGCGCTCGCCCCTGTCGTCGTAGAGATAGCACCCCTCGCCCCTCACGTACAGCCGGTCGAAGCCCAGGGTCTTGAGGACCCGGGCGAGCTGGGGGTTCAGGTACTCGTTGTGCAGCGAGAAATTCTCGCCGTGGCGCTCCTGCAGCACCTTGGCGACGTCGAACGCCATCTCACCTCCGTTTCGCCGGGATGCCCAAGGCTACCGTCGCGGGCGGCGCGCAGTCGGCGCTCAGGTGAACGGGATCGAGCTGTACTCGGCCAACTTCGCGAGCGGGTGGCTCGCGTCGATCTTGCGGATGGTCCCGGACTTCGAGCGCATGACGAGCGACTGCGTGGTGGCGCCCAAGGCGTGGTAGCGCACGCCTTGGAGCAGCTCGCCGTCGGTGATCCCGGTCGCAGCGAAGAAGCAGTTGTCGCCTTGGACGAGGTCGTCGGTGCCCAGCACGGCAGCGAGGTCGTAGCCTGCGTCGATCGCCGTCTGGCGTTCGGCCTCGTTGCGCGGCCAGAGCCGCCCTTGGATCTCGCCGCCCATGCACTTGAGCGCTGCGGCGGCGAGCACGCCCTCGGGCGTCCCGCCGATGCCGAGGAGGACGTCGACGCCAGCCCCCGGCCATCCGGTCGCGATGGCGCCGGCGACGTCCCCGTCCGTGATGAGGCGGATCCTGGCGCCCGAGGCGCGGACCTCGGCGATGAGGGCCTCGTGCCGAGGCCGGTCGAGGATCACCGCGGTGACGTCGCGTACGGATTCTCCCAGCGCCTCGGCCACAGCGTGGAGGTTCTCGGTCGGGGAACGGTTGATGTCGACGGCGCCTTTCGCCCTCGGTCCGACCGCGAGCTTCTCCATGTAGACGCAGGGACCGGGGTTGAACATCGACCCGCGGGGCGAGACGGCGATCACCGAGAGCGCGCCGCCTCTCCCGAGCGCCGTCGGGGTCGTGCCGTCGATCGGGTCGACGGCGATGTCGACCTCGGGAGGCGAGCCGTTGCCGATCCGCTCGCCGTTGAAGAGCATCGGGGCGTTGTCCTTCTCCCCTTCGCCGATCACGACGGTCCCGTCCATCCCGACCGTCTGGAGCACGACGCGCATCGCGTTCACGGCTGCGCCGTCGGCACCCTCCTTGTCGCCGCGGCCCATCCAGCGACTTGCTGCCATCGCCGCTGCTTCGGTGACCCGGACGAGCTCGAGCGCGAGGTTCCTGTCCGGGGCCTGGGGTTGGCGCTCCACGACCGAGACCCTAGTGGGCGGGAGGAGGCGGATGTCGGCTCGGGCGGCCCGGCGGCCGGCACCCGGCGCTCCTGCCCCTTTACCGGCGGCCGGCACCCGGCGCTCCTGCCCCTTTACCGGGGGCTCGCACCCGGCGCTCCTGGCGCCGGATCTGCGGACGGCGGCCGGCGCCCGGTCATAATGGCCGGGTGAACGACAGCAGGAGCACGGGGGGCGCACGGGTCGTGGAGGTCGTCGCGAAGGACCTCTCCGGTGTGTCGTCGCCCGCGACGGCCTACGAGTGCCGCCTCCCCGGCACGGGGAGCTTCGTGGTCCGGCCCTCCGGCCCTCTGCAGGGCACCGTGCGGGCAGGCGGGGCGAAGAACTCGGTGCTCAAGCTGATGGCAGCGACCCTGCTCGCCGAAGGCCGGCACGTGCTCACGAACGTGCCGGACATCCTCGACGTCGAGATCATGGGGGAGATGCTGCGCGCCTTCGGTGTCGGCGTCACGAGGGAGCCAGGGGGCCGGCTCGTCGTCGACGTCCCGTCGGTCGCAGAGCTCGTGCCAGAGGCGCCGTACGAGCTGGTCGACCGGATGCGCGCCTCGATCGTGGTGCTCGGTCCCCTGCTGAGCCGATGCGGGCGTGCCAAGGTGTCGATGCCGGGGGGCGACGACTTCGGCGGGCGACCGATCGACTTCCATCTCGAAGGGCTCGCCGGCATGGGCGCGCGCTTCGAGACCGTCCACGGCAACGTCGAGGCGAGCATCGACCCCGACGTCGGAGGTCGCGCGCTCGTGGGGACCCAGGTGGTGTTGGAGTACCCGAGCCACACCGCGACCGACAACATCTTGATGGCGGCAACGCTCGCCAAGGGCACGACCGTCATCGAGAACGCCGCTCGAGAGCCCGAGGTGTGCGACCTCGCCGCGTACCTCACGTCCATGGGCGCCCGGATCCGCGGCGCGGGAACCTCGCATGTCGAGGTCGAAGGTGTCGACGCCCTCACGCCCTCGACCCACGCCGTCGTGCCCGACCGGGTCGTCGCGGCCACCTACCTCGCTGCTGCGGGCCTGTGCGGAGGGGAGGTCGTCGTCGAGGATGCCCGCATCGAGCACATGGCGATGCTCGTCCGGAAGCTCGTCGCTATGGGGGTGCACGTGGAGCTGCGGCCCACAGGCGTGGTTGCGACCCGTGAGGGGCGCCTGCGATCGGTCGACGTTGCCACGCTGCCGTACCCGGGGGTCGCCACGGACTACAAGCCGTTCCTCGTGACGATGTTGACCGTCGCCGACGGGGTGGCGATCGTGACCGAGAACCTCTTCGCCGGACGGTTCCGCTACATCGACGAGCTGCGGCGCATGGGCGCCGACGTGCGGACCGAGGGGCACCACGCCGTGGTGCGCGGGGTCCCGCGGCTCTCGGCTGCGCCGGTGCGCGCGACCGACATCCGTGCCGGAGCGGCACTGGTGCTCGCGGGGCTCGTCGCCGACGGCGAGACCGTCGTGTCCGACGTGCACCACGTGGACCGGGGCTACGAGGACCTGGCGGGAGCCTTGAGCGCGCTCGGCGCGCAGGTCGCGCGGCGTTGAGCCAGACGCAGCGGGCGCCCCAGCAGCTGCTCGAGGCGGCAGTCGCGGGCGACCGGGTGTCGCTCGCCCGATTGCTCTCGGTCGTCGAGCGCGGGGGCGAGGCGAGCAGCCAGGTCGCCCGGCTCGTCTACACGTCGGCGCCGCCTTACACGATCGGGATCACCGGCGCGCCGGGGGCGGGGAAGTCGACGCTCACCAACCAGCTCGTCGCCGCGGCGAGAGGCGCATGGCCCGACCCCGGGGGGCGGGCGGAGGCCGAGTCGGTCCACCAGGTCGGCGTCCTCGCGATCGACCCGTCGTCGCCGTTCACGGGGGGAGCGATCCTCGGCGACCGCGTGCGGATGCAGCAGCACGCGACGGATCCCTCGGTGTTCATCCGCTCGATGGCGACGCGCGGGCATCTCGGGGGGCTCGCCCTCGCGGTGCCCGACGCCGTGCGCGTGCTCGGCGCGGCCGGGTTCCCGCTCGTCATCGTCGAGACCGTCGGCGTCGGCCAGATGGAGGTCGAGGTAGCATCGGCGGCGGACACCACGGTCGTCGTGGTGACGCCGGGATGGGGCGACGCGATGCAGGCCAGCAAGGCGGGGTTGCTCGAGGTCGCCGACGTGTTCGTCGTGAACAAGGCTGATCGGCCAGGCGTCGACGAGGCCCGGCGCGACCTCCAGCAGATGCTGGACCTCTCCGCGTCCTCGAACTGGCGTCCGCCGGTGCTCACGGCCGTCGCCACCACCGGCGAAGGGGTCGCGGAGCTGTGGGCCGCCGTGGCTCGTCATCGCGCGCATCTCGAGGAGACCGGGGTGCTCGACCGTCGCCGCGAGGCTCGTCTCGCCCAGGAGCTTCGCCGTGTCCTGAGCGCCCGAGTGCTCGAGGAGGTGCGCGCCCTCGGCGCGGGTCGCAGGTTCGACGACGCCGTCCGGGCGATCGCCGAGGGGAAGCTCGATCCCTACCGCGCGGCAGAGGACCTCCTCGGCGCGCGTGCCGGCAGCTGAGCGGGGCACCGTGACCAGCGAAGCCGCCGCCGCCGACAGCTCGTACGACCCTTCCGACCGCTGGTTCCAGCACGCGGTCTTCTACGAGGTGCTCGTCCGCGGCTTCTTCGATGCCAACGGGGACGGGACGGGGGACCTCCCCGGGCTTCGTGCGAAGCTCGACTACCTGCAGTGGCTCGGGATCGACTGCCTGTGGCTGCTGCCGTTCTACCCGTCGCCGCTGCGCGACGGCGGCTACGACGTGAGCGACTTCTTCAACGTCCATCCCGACTACGGGACGCTCGGCGATCTCGTCGCGCTCCTCGAAGACGCGCACCGCCGCGGCATCCGCGTCATCGCGGACCTGGTGATGAACCACACGAGCGACCAGCACCCCTGGTTCCTCGAGTCCCGGTCGAGCCGCACGAACCCCAGGGCGGACTGGTACGTGTGGAACGACGACGACCAGCGCTGGCCGGAGGCACGCGTCGTGTTCACCGACGCCGAGCGCTCGAACTGGACGTGGGACGACACGCGCAAGCAGTACTACTGGCACCGCTTCTACTCGCACCAGCCCGACTTGAACTACGACAATCCCGACGTCGCCGATGCGATGCTCGAGGTCGCCCGGTTCTGGCTCGACCTCGGCCTCGACGGCTTCCGCCTCGACGCGGTGCCGTACCTGTTCCAACGCGACGGGACGGCGGGCGAGCATCTGCCCGAGACGCACGCGTACATCCGGCGGCTCCGTAAGCACCTCGACGCCGAGTACCCGGGCAGGGTCGTCCTCGCGGAGGCGAACGGCTGGCCAGCCGACGTGGCCGACTATTTCGGGACCGGCGACGAGTGCCACCTGTGCTTCCACTTCCCGCTCATGCCGCGCCTCTTCATGGCGGTTCGGCGAGGGCACCGCTACCCGGTCACCGAGATCCTCTCGCAGACGCCGGAGATCCCCGAGGGCTGCCAGTGGGCGATCTTCCTGCGCAACCACGACGAGCTCACCTTGGAGCAGGTGACCGACGAGGAGCGCGACTACCTCATCTCGGAGTACGCGAAGGACCCGCGGATGAAGCGCCACATGGGGATCGGACGC
This sequence comes from Actinomycetes bacterium, assembly GCA_021810205.1. GTDB lineage: Bacteria > Actinomycetota > Acidimicrobiia > Acidimicrobiales > RAAP-2 > JAJYVT01. The sequence goes on along the minus strand of JAJZJC010000035.1, from coordinate 12,253 downwards.
CGGCTCGCCCCGCTGCTCGACGGCGACCGGAGGCTCGCGGAGCTCCTCTACGCGCTGGTGCTCTCCCTCCCGGGAAGCCCCGTCGTGTACTACGGCGACGAGCTGCTGATGGGCGACAACATCTACCTTGGCGACCGAGACTCCGTCCGGACCCCGATGCAGTGGTCCCCGGACCGCAACGGCGGCTTCTCGAACGGGGACTTCGCCCAGCTATACCTCCCGCCGCTCATGGACCCCGTCTACGGCTACGGCGCCGTCAACGTCGAGTCCCAGATGCGCAACCCGGGGTCGTTCCTCCACTGGCTGCGGGGGATGCTGCTGCAGCGGAGGTCGATGCCGGTCCTCGGGATCGGGAAGATGGAGGTGGTCGACTGTCCGAACCCTTCGGTCCTCGCGTTCGTGCGGTGGGGCGACGTCGCCGAGGTGCCGGCGGGCTCGGGGGAGGGCCTCGGCTCGGTGCCCGTCATGCCGGTCACGCCCGCCCCCGACGGCCCCGAGCGCGCCCGTGCCGGCGAGCCCGCTCTGGCGGTGCCCGACCTGACGGTCCCCGCTCGTACGGTGCCCGCGCGGCCCGGGGAGCCCTACGGCGCGCCGACGCGGTCCCAGGCCGTGCTGTGCGTGCACAACTTGAGCCGGTTCGCGCAGCCTGCGCTGCTCGACCTCGTCGCATGGGAGGGGCGGCGTCCCGTCGAGGTTCTCGGGCGGGTGCCGTTCCCGGCCGTCGGCTCCGAGCCGTACTCGCTCGCGCTCGGGCCGCACGGATTCTTGTGGTTCGACCTCACCGAAGATGCCGACCCACCGGAAGAGGCCCCGGCGTGACCGTCGGGGAATCGCTCGACGGGCTGCTCCGGCGCTGGTGGGACCAGCACGCTCCCGGCGCCGCGGCCCGTGCGGCCATCCGCGTCGTGGACGTCGAGGTGATCCGCCTGGGACGCCCTGGGCTCGTCGACGTCGTCGCCGAGATGGACGGTCGTCTCGGTCATGCGGTCTTGGCCATCTTCGGCCCGAAGGACCGGCTCCGCCTTCTCGGCACCGTCGAGGAGCCCACCCTCGGCACCGTCGAGGACGCAGACGGGGCAGGGATCGTCGCGGACGCGCTGCACGACGCCGACGCCGTGCGCCTCCTGCTCGAAGCGGTCGAAGGCAGGTCGCCCGCTGCGAGGCCTCGCGGCCGGCGGGCGGTGTCTGTCGTTCGCGACGACGCGGAAGCGATCGTCCTCGCCGTCGACCGCCGCGTCACCTTGACCGTGTTCCCTTGGCTCGCGCGCGGCCCGCATCCGGGCATGGCGCTGCTCGCAGGGCTCGACGAGGCGGGGTTCAACCACTTGGCTGCGCCGATCGCCTTCTGGCGCAGGGCCGGAAGGGATCTCGGGGTGGTCCAGGAGCTGCTCGCCGGCGCGTCGAGCGGGTGGGCCCTCGCGATGAGCTCGCTTCGCGACCTGATCGCCTCAGGCGTGCCCCCACAGGACGCGGGCGGCGACTTCGCGGCCGAGTCCTTCGCGCTTGGGACCATGACCGCGCGCATGCACGTCGCGCTCGACCGGGCCTTCGGCCGCCGGACCGGCGACGTCGTCGCGTGGGTGGACGCGGTGGGGCGGGGGCTGAATGCCGCCGGCCCGAACGGTCGTCGAGACGCTGGGCTTCTCGAGGAGCTGCGGCGGTCCGGGTTGCACCCGCCGACCATCAGAACGCACGGCGACTTCCACCTCGGCCGCACCGCGCGCACGGACCACGGCTGGGTCCTCGCCGACAGCATGCCCGGGGGGACGGCCGAGGGGTCCGAGGAGCCGGTCTACCGCAGCCCGCTCGCCGACGTGGCGGATTTCACCCGTTCGCTGCACCACGCGGCGGCGGTCGCGGCGGCCGAGCGAGGTCCGGTGTCTGCTCACGCGCGGCTCGGCGACCTCGCAGCCGCGTGGGAGGCGCGCAACCGGCGGGCGTTCGTCGCGGCCTACCTCGCCACCCCGGGGATCGGGGGTCTGGTCCCCGCGGACCGAAGGGTCGTGCGCCGGCTGCTCGGATTGTTCGAGCTCGCGCTGGCCGCGAGGTACCGCCAGAGCCCGCGGGGGGCAGCCTGACCGGCGCGCTCCCCGGAGCGCACCTTGCACTGTGCCAGAGTGGCTCCATGCGCATCGGAGTGCTCACGGGGGGTGGCGACTGCCCCGGGCTCAACGCGGTGATCAGGGCCGTCGTGATCGCGGGCGACCAGCTCCACTCCGACGAGACCGTGGGGTACCTCGATGGATGGCGCGGTGTGATGGAGCGCAGGAGCATGCCCCTGCGTCCCATGCGGGTCCAGGACCTCCTCACCCGCGGCGGCACCGTGCTCGGCAGCTCGCGGACGAACCCGTTCGCGATCGACGAAGGGCCTCGGGCCGCCGTCGACACCCTGAGGGCGGACGGCATCGACGCGCTCGTCGCGATCGGCGGCGACGACACGCTGGGTGTCGCCCAGCGCCTGCGGGGGCTCGGCGTCGACGTGGTCGGTGTGCCGAAGACCATCGACAACGACCTCTCGGGGACCGAGGTGACCTTCGGGTTCCACACCGCTGTCGAGACCGCCACCGAGGCGATCGACCGGCTGCAGACCACCGCCGAGTCGCACCACAGGGTGATCGTCTGCGAGGTCATGGGTCGCCATGTCGGCTGGATCGCCGCCTACGCGGGGATCGCCGGGGGTGCGGACGCGATCCTCGTTCCCGAAGTGCCCTTCGACGTCGCCGAGGTGTGCGAGCGCATCGCGGCCCGCCACCAGCGCGGACGGTACTCGTCGGTGGTGGTCGTCTCGGAGGGCGCGCTGCCGGCGCCCGGGCCCGATCTCGACTCGGCGAAGGCTGCGAGCACGTCGGGCGTCGTCGACCAGTTCGGTCACGCGCGGCTCGGGGGCATCGGGGCGTGGCTCGCGATCGAGATCGAGCGTCGCACCGGCTACGAGTCGCGCCACACGACGCTCGGGCACATTCAGCGTGGTGGGTCGCCCACGGCGTACGACCGCGTGCTGGCGACCCGGTTCGGCGTCGAAGCGGTCGTCGCGGTGCACGACGGGACATTCGGCAAGATGGTGGCGCTCCAGGCGGGGCGCATCGTGAGAGTGCCGCTCGAGGAGGCCGTCGGCCGGCCGAAGTCGCTCGATCTCGAACTGCTGACGAAGGTTGCCGCGCCCTTCGTCACCTGACTCGGCGCGGCGGGCGTCAGACGGCGTGCACCGCGACCCTGAGCTGCTCGGCCGCCTGCTCGGGGTTCACGATGTTGATCGCGACGCCGGTCCCCATCTCGAAGCCCGCCCGCGTCGTCGCCTTGGGCCACACGTGGACGTGCCAGTGGAAGGGATCGTTCACGCGGTAGGGGGCGGAGTGGAAGACGAGGTTGTAGGCGACGTCACCGATCAGGTCACGGAGCTGCCCGAGGACCGCCTTGAGGGCGAGCCCCACCGACACGAGGTCGTCGGTCCCGCTGCGATAGAGATGTGGGGTGTGGTGGCGAGGCACGACGAGCATCTCGTAGGGGGTGGCGCTCCAGAACGGGCAGATCACCACGACCCGGTCGTCGGCGTGGATGACGCGGTAGCCCTCCGCCTCCTCGGCCTCGATCGTCGTGCACAGAAGGCAGCTCTCGGCGAAGCGGGCGAAGCGCGCCTGCTCCTCGGCAAGCTCGCGAGGAACGAACGACATCCCGAGCAACTGCCCGTGCGGGTGCTCGAGCGACGCTCCGGCTTCCCGGCCGGAGTTCACGATCGCCTGGCTGTAACGCAGCGACGGGTGCTGGGAGTGCTCCTCGATGCGGTCGCGCAGCGCTGCCATGACGAGACTGGTCTGCTCGTTCGAGAGCATGGACCACGACGCGTGGTGCTCGGGGGAGAGGATCAGGATCTCGTGGATGCCGCCCGCGGTCGCCTGGGTGAACACAGGTCCGCGGTTGGTGACGACGAACGGCTCGTCGCCGGAGAAGGCGGGGTACAAGTTGGGCACGACGCGGACCAGCCAGCTGCCGCTCGGCCCGTAGGTCTCCAGCGCGGGCGGGCTGTCCTCCTCGTGGCCCGGGCAGAACGGGCAGGGGCGGCTCGTGTCCGCTTGGACCTCCGAGGTACCGACGACGAACGCCTCGGGCCGGTCAGCGCGCCTGGTGCTGACGACCACCCAGCGACCCGTGAGCGGGTCGAGCCTCAACTGGCTTCCCTGCGACCTCGTACCGGCTGGATCCACGTGCTGCGCTCTTCCATGCCCTCGTGCCTCGCCTCGGCGCTTCACGCGCGGGGCTCTTTTACCCTCAACGTACCCCTCTTTCGCGGGCTATTGGTGCCATGGCCCGAGCGCCCGGTTCCCGGGACCCGCCGCGACCCGGTCCCGACCCGCCGCGACCCGGTCCCGACCCGGCGCGACCCGGCGCAAACGGCGTCCTTGCGCGCGTGGCCGGCATGACCCGGTTCGCAGCGACCGCAAGGACGCCCACGGGTCCTGCGTTCACCGTCGTCCTCCTCTGCCACGTCGCCTCGGTGCTGCTGGCGCTCTTGGCGGCGGTGGCGGGGATCGTCGCGGCCGCCCTTGCGCTCACCGCCAAAGGAGAGCTGACCCCGTGGGTCCGCTCCTACTTCTCGCCTGGCGTGAACTGGGTCGGTCGGGTCCTCTACCTCGTGCCGGTCTTCGGCGCGGCGCTGCTCGTCATGTCCGGCGGTGCGTACCAGCTCGGCGACCCCTGGGTCGAGGCTGGGCTCGGCTTGTGGGCAGCGGCGGCGCTCCTGGCCGAGAGCGTCTTGTGGCCGGCGGAGCGCCGGGTGCAACGGGCCCTCGCCGACTGGGCTGGACGAGGTGTTCCCGTGACGGTGCGAGGTTCGTGCCGCACGATGTGCGTCTCGGCCGCAGGGGTGGTCGCACTGGTGGTCGCAGCGATGGTGGTCATGATGGCCAAGCCCTGAACGCTGCGGCCGGCCGGGACCGGTCAGGCCGGCGACCCCGACGCTGTGAGAGCCTGTGAGGACGCTGCCCTGTCGCCGGCGAGGTGCGGCTCCCCGACCATTCCTGCGGCGACGGTCGCGTTGGTGCCCTCGTCGATGAGCACGAAGCTGCCGGTGATCCGGTCGCGGCGGTAGGGGTCGACCGCGAGGGGGACGGCCGTGGTCAGATCGACCGTCCCGATCTCGTTGTTCGCGAGCTCGGTGGCGAGGTCGATCTGCAACCGGTTGACGTCGAGCCGCCCCCTGACCGCGCTGACGCGTGCGGGCGTCGTGCGAGTGGTGTGCTTCACCCGCAGCCGGTCGCCGCCGCGCAGCGGCCGGTCGGAGAACCAGCAGACGGTGGCGACGAGATCCTTCACGACTGCGGGGGCGTCGGACGCCACCGCCAGGAGGTCGCCGCGTGAGACGTCGAGGTCGTCGGCGAGGTCCACCGAGACCGAGATGCCGGCCGGTGCCTCGTCGAGCGGGCCGTCGTAGGTCTCGATCCCCGTGATCGTCGTCCGCCAGCCCTCGGGGAGCACGGTCACCTCGTCGCCTGCGCGCAGCGCGCCACCGTTGACCATCCCGGCGTAGCTCCGGCCGCCGCCCGGACGTCGAAGCACCCATTGGACCGGGAGCCGTGCTCCGGCGCCCGAGCGGGTGCCGTGCCCCGAGGCCCACGCTCCCGCGGGGGCGTCCTCGAGCGCCTCGAGCACCGTCGGGCCCTCGTAGAAGCGCGCGGCCTGCGACCGCTCGACGACGTTGTCCCCGCGCAGCGCGCACACCGGGATCACCTGCCACGACGACACCCCGAGCCGCGCCGCGAGCTCTCGGACGTCGTTCGTCACCTCGCGGTAGGCGCCTTCGTCCCAGTCGACGAGGTCCATCTTGTTCGCGCACACGACGAACTGGTCGACCCCTAGGAGAGCGGCGATGCACGCGTGGCGCCGCGTCTGTTCGCGCAACCCGTTCACGACGTCGACCACGAGGAGGGCAAGGTCTGCGGTGGACGCTCCCGTCGCCATGTTGCGCGTGTACTGGACGTGACCGGGGCAGTCCGCGATGACGAACTTGCGACGCGGGGTCGCGGCATAGCGGTAGGCGACGTCGATGGTGATGCCCTGCTCCCGCTCGGCCCGCAGGCCGTCGGTGATGAACGAGAGGTCGACCTCGCCGATCCCGCGGCGCGCGGACGCGGCCTCGACAGCGGCGACCTGGTCGTCGAAGAGCTGGCGGGTGTCGTAGAGGAGCCGCCCGATGAGCGTCGACTTGCCGTCGTCGACCGATCCCACCGCGGCGAACCGCAGAAGGTCCATGCCGGTGTCGTGGGTGTCGTCGGTGGCGATCTCGCCCGCGCGGGGCACCTCAGAAGTACCCTTCACGCTTGCGGTCTTCCATCGCCGTCTCGGAGAACCTGTCGTCGGCCCTCGTGGCGCCACGCTCTGAGACCCGGGACACGGCGATCTCGTCGATGATCTGTGTGACGGTCCGTGCCGTCGACACCACTGCTCCGGTGCACGTCGCGTCGCCGACGGTGCGAAAGCGTACCGTTTCCTCGCGAACTGCTTCCCCGGGTGCCGGGGCCACCCAGTCGCAGACTGCGAGGAGCATCCCGTCACGCTCGACGACCAGCCTGCGGTGCGCGAAGTAGATGTCGGGTAGCCCGATCCCCTCTCGTCGGATGTACTGCCAGATGTCCAGCTCGGTCCAGTCCGACAGCGGGAACGCGCGCACGTGCTCTCCTGGCTGCACGCGGCCCTGGTAGAGGTGCCAGAGCTCCGGACGCTGGCGCTTGGGGTCCCATTGGCCGAACGTGTCGCGGAAAGAGAGCACTCGCTCCTTCGCACGGGCCTTGTCCTCGTCGCGGCGGGCGCCGCCGAAGCACGCATCGAAGGAATGCTCGGCGATGGCGTCGAGGAGCGTGGTGGTCTGGAGGCGGTTGCGGCTCGCGTTCTGACCGGGGTCGGGCACACGTCCCCGGTCGATGGAGTCTTGGACGCTCGCGACGATCAACCGCTCGCCCAGCTGGCTGACCCGCTCGTCTCGGAACTTGATGACCTCCGGGAAGTTGTGGCCGGTGTCGACGTGCATGACCGGGAACGGGAGACCGGCAGGACGGAACGCCTTCACGGCGAGGTGCAGCAGCACCGCCGAGTCCTTGCCGCCGCTGAAGAGGAGGACGGGATGCTCGGATTCTGCGGCCACCTCGCGAAGCACGAAGATCGCGTGCGACTCGAGCAGCGCGAGATGGTCCACCCGGCGCGGGCGCGGGCGCGGCCGCTCGCCGTGAGGCGTCAGGCCGTCGGCTGCGCGAACTCCAGGTGTGCGGTACGGCCCGTCGGTCTGGGTATCCGTCACTCTCGTGTCCAATCCTCGTCCGGTCGTGCTGTCGTGCGGCTCGGCCGAGGTCCCGGCGCTCGCCGCCCAGCTCTCTTGGAGAGCTCGCTCCACGACCTGGCTGGAGTAACTTCTGGCGTCTGGCTTCCAATAGTCAAGCCTGGATCTGGACAGCGGTCCAGCGCCGCCCGCGGGCGGCGCAGCGCGGCCTCGACGCGAGCGCAGGTCCAGGGCGCCTGGTGCGGCACTGCGCAGCGACGAGAGGCGCCGGCCATCGAGGGACGGAGGTGCAGCATTGAGAGGACCGGAAGAACGAGAGGCGCCGGCCGCGACGCCGCCGGGCGTCCCCGAACGCGAGCTCGAGCGGATCGACGCGGAGCTGCAGCACGCGCCCGCGTCGAAGTCGCTGTCCTGGGCGGTCGAACGGTTCGGCCAGGAGGTCGTCCTCGCCGCTTCCTTCCAGGACATCGTGCTGATCGATCTGGCCGTGAAGGTCGACCCGGGCATCGAGGTCGTGTTCTGCGACACCGGCGCGCACTTCCCCGAGACGCTCGAGTTCGTCGGCGCAGTCCGAGAGCGCTACGGGCTGAACCTCACGGTCACGAGCCCGGGGCCTGAGGCAGCCGAGTGGCCGTGCGGCACCGCCCGCTGCTGCGAGCTGCGCAAGGTGGAGCCGCTGCGCCGAGTGCTCGCGGGCAAGCGCGCCTGGATCACGTCGCTCAAGCGCGCCGACGCGCCGACGCGCGCACGTGCGCCGGTGGTCGGGTGGGACAGGGTCTTCGGGCTCGTGAAGGTCAATCCGCTCGCGGCGTGGACGGACGACGACGTCGAGAGCTACCTGGAGGACCACGCGTTACCGGCGCACCCGCTCGTCCCGAAGGGCTACCCTTCCATCGGGTGTGCACCGACGACGAGGCCCGTCGCTGTCGGAGAGGACCGCCGCGCGGGAAGGTGGGCCGGGACCGGCAAGACCGAGTGCGGCCTTCACGTCTCCTGATCCGGCGGCGGGGTCGTCCTGCGCCGAGATCGGCCGGGAACTGATCCGAAGCGATGATCCAGACCATCCACCACTTGTCGCCCACGTGCACCTAGGTTGGTCGTGCCAGGGAAGGTTAGGTCGAGGGAGGGACTGACTTGGTCGTGCTGGTCCTTGTGCTCGTCTGGGTTGCCGTACTGACGCCGCGGGTGGTCCGGCACTTCAGGGAGGGAAGCTCGCACTCGTCCATCGAGTCGTTCCACGAGCAGCTCCATCTTCTCGAACGAGCCGGACCGAAGCTGGTTCAACCCGCCTACCGGCTCGAAGTCCCGGACATCCGTCCTCCGCTGGGCGGTCTCTCGCTCGTCGAAGGAAGCGAGGCCATGCACGCGACACCCAGCCTCGTGCGCGGCGTGCGGCAGAAGCAGACGACGTGGGAGCGCCAGAGGAGCCGTCGTCGCCGGCGGGACCTCTTGCTCGCGCTGCTTGGGCTCACGGTTCTCACCGGGGGGCTGGGCGCCCTTCACGCGCTGCACCTGCTGTGGGCGATCACCGGCATCTCGGTCTTCGCGATCGCCGGCTACGTGGCACTCGTCGCCTACGCGCAGATGCTCCATGCCGACCGTGACGCTCCACGGCCGATCTCCGCGCTGCCCCGCGACCCGTCGGCACCCTGGGGAGCTTCAGGGCCGGGGCCAGCAGCTATGCCGCCGACCTTGGGTCCGGGCGTGGAGGTATTGGCGTCCGGGTCAGCCCTCGCTGCACGAGCCGGCTATCCGGGCGCCTGGGACGACGAGGAGCCGGTCCGCATCGTCGCTCGTCGCGCGGCGGGCGGCGGCTGATCCTCCCGAGCGACCCGGCCGCGTCCGGTTGGCCCCTGCCCGCCGACCGACCGGCGCCTGCTCAGCCGCTATCCTAGGTGAGCCTCGGGGGTGTAGCTCAGCTGGTAGAGCGCTACGTTCGCAATGTAGAGGCCGTGGGTTCGAGTCCCATCACCTCCACCACATATTTGGGTGGACCCCGCCGAAAGCCCACGATTTCGTGAGTTTTCGTGCTGTCTCAGCGTGTTTCAGCGGGGTTATCCACAGGTTTATCGACGGAATTGATCGACGGGTTATCAAAGTTGCCCTATGAAGCATGATGCAGGCGAGCACGCGCCACCCCGCGAGCACGCTGGTTCTTTGGGACCGGGCCGATTAGCTGGCGTGGAGATGCCGTGTGCAGCCCTACCGCAGTCATGGCGGCTGCCCTGATCACGCGAGCGTCTCGGCCACCATCGCATCGGTGACTGACCGAGAACGCAATTCCGGGTCTCCGTTGGCTGGACTTGTGTGCCCCCCCGCACGGCGGGTGCATGGCGGGCTGTCTTCCCGTCTGCGGCGCCCACCATCGGTACAGCGACTGGTGTACTGTATCTCGGTGCCTGTTGCCGTTGAGACCCGGCTCGATGCCCTCGCCCGCGTCGGTCGGGCGCTGGCCGACCCGACGCGGTGCCGCCTGCTGATGGCGCTACTCGACGGGCCAGCCCATCCGAGCGAACTGGCGGTCCGCCTGGGCCTGGGCCGGGCGAATACCAGCAACCACCTGAGCTGCCTGAGAGGCTGCGGTCTGGTGTTCGGCGAACCTGAGGGACGCCACGTCCGCTACCACCTCGCCGACGCGAACCTGGCGCACGCGCTCCGCGACTTGGCCGATGTGGTGCTCGCCGTCGATGTCGATCAGCCGTGCCTCAACGACAACGACAACGCCCGGCGTACGGTCGCGACAGCCGAGCCGCACTGCTGATGGGTCCCAGTCACGATCACGGCGCTTCGACCGCGGCGGGTGCCGAGCGCCGTCGGCTAACGCTCGTGCTCGGGATCACCGTGATGGTCCTGGCGGCGGAGATCATCGGCGGAGTTCTGGCGCATTCGCTCGTGCTCATCGCCGATGCCGGGCACATGGCTGCCGACGCCGCGGGGATCGGGCTGTCCCTCCTGGCGGTGTGGTTCGCGGGACGGCCGACGAGCGAGACGCGCACCTTCGGGTACCAGCGAGCGGAGATCCTCGCCGCAGTGGTCAATGCTGTACTGCTGTTTGGCGTCGGCGCCTTCATCCTCATCGAGGCAGCCCGCCGGCTGGCTCGCCCCGAGACTTCGACACCATCGTTGATGGTCGCCTTCGGGGTCATCGCCCTGGCTGGCAACGCCGCCAGCCTAGCGCTGCTTCGACGCGGCCAGACCGAGAGCCTGAACGTCCGTGGGGCGTTCCTCGAGGTGCTCTCCGACCTGCTCGGCGCCGCCGCGGTGCTCGTCGCGGCGGCGGTCATCGCCGGCACGGGCTTCGAGCGGGCAGACGCGCTGGCGTCGATCCTCATCGGCGCGTTGATCCTGCCCCGCACCGTCAAGCTGCTTCGCGATGCTGTCGACGTGCTGCTCGAAGCGACCCCGAAGCACGTCGACCTGAACGAGGTCCGCGACCACATCCGGGAGACCCCGGGGGTGCTCGATGTGCACGACCTGCACGCCTGGACCATCACGAGCGGCGTCTCGGTCCTTTCTGCACACGTCGTCGCCGTCGACGAGGTGCTGGCCGACGGCGGTGGTGCCCGGGTGCTCGACCGGCTTGCCGAGTGCCTGGCCGGGCATTTCGACGTCGAGCACTGCACGTTCCAGCTCGAGCCGGCCAGCCACCGCGACCACGAGCACGCCGCCCACCCGTGAGGCTCGCTTCGCCGCCGAGCCCAGTCCAGCGGGCGCGGCGCCTCGAAGCGGTGACCGTCGGATGGAACGTCATCGAGGCCGGCGTCGCCGTGGTAAGCGGCCTGCTCGCCGGCTCCGTGGTGCTCACCGGATTCGGGCTGGATTCTGCCATCGAGGTCGTCTCTGCGCTTATCGTGCTCAGCCGGCTGCGGACCGCGCTGGCTGGCCGCGCTGCAGATGAAGAGCGGGAGCGACGCGCGCTTCGCGCCCTCGCCCTCACGTTCTTCGCCCTCGCTGCATATCTGACCGCCGACGGCATCCACAGCCTGGTGACCGCCAGCCGACCCGACACGAGCCCTGCGGGGATCGCCGTCAGTGCGGCTGCGGTCGTGGTCATGCCCGCCCTCGCCTACGCCAAGCAGGCCACGGGACGGCGCATCGACGGTCCTCTCGGCGCGCTGGTGCTCACCGACGCCGCCGAGACCCGTCTCTGTGCCCTCTTGGCCGCGTCGACGCTCGGCGGGCTGGTCGCCTACAGCGTCGCCGGCTGGTGGTGGGCCGACCCGGCCGCCGGCTTCATCGTCGTCGGCTTCGCCCTCCGGGAGGGCTGGGAAGCCTGGCACGGCGAGTCGTGCTGTGGTGATTGACCCAACCCCGAACCCGACGCGACCATCAGCTCATCCGTGCGTGGCGTAGCCCCAAGTGTGGGCAGCGTGATGCTATAGGCCGTTGGGGAAGGAGACCGACTCGGGGGCAACGAGCGGGGTGCCGACCTCCAGCTGGATCTGCGCGTGGGCGTTCAGCGGAATGTCGCGGGGGTTGGCCTCGTAGCGCTTGCCGTTGTACATGGCGGTGACAGGTCCCGTCGCCGGGCCAACCTGGTTGGGCCCGAGTGGTTGGCCCCACTCGTCGAAGAAGTCACCGAGGGTGTAGGTGCGCTGGACGGGCGACTCGATGTGGATGACGCCGTCGGCGGCATGCGTGTGGAGCCAGTAGAAGCAACTCCCGCTGGAGACAAACGGGCCCTGGGGTGAGTTCTGCGATTGTGCCCCCGGGATGCCGATCCCGGCAGGAACCTGGCGGGGGGAGCCATTCACGAAGATCGTGAGGTGGGCGTGAATGTGGAACAAGGTCTGCTCGTTGGAGAGGCATTGGATGCCGTCGACGGTCTGGCCTGCGGCACTCAAGGAGGTGTCGGCAACCGCTGGGCCGTTCGGGATCGGGATTCCTTCGGGCCCGGTCGACCCCGGGGATCCGACTGGTTGCAATGTGCCGAGAGACGCCAGAGACCCGAGCTTGAGCGTCGGGGTGCCTCCTGTATCGGAGCTC
>JAJZJC010000129.1 GCA_021810205.1 Actinomycetes bacterium | reverse complement strand
ATCGTGCGGAAGGCGAGGGCGAAGTGCACGTGTCCGGCGCCAAGGAGAAGGCTGAGTGTCCCCGGCAGGCTCGAGTACTCAAATCCCCGATGGATCTCCCAGGAAAGCGGCGTGAGCAGTGTCCCGGGGGCGACGGCGGACTGGATCCCCACAAGGGCGCCGCCGATGGCGGCCACCAGCACCACCCGTCGCCACGGCGGGCGGCCCGACGTCCGCCATTCGGCGATGAAAAAGCCCGGCAGGAAGAGCACCGGGAAGACCTTCAGCGCTGCCCCGACAGCGGCCGCCGCCCACGCGGTCCCAAAGCGCCCGCGCCGGGCGGAAACCACAGCGACGAAGGACGCCAGCGCCGGGGCGAGGTCGTAGCGGGCAAAGATCACCCAAGTGGTGCCGAGCGCGGCGTACATGACGAAACGCGCCAGCCAGCCGCGCTCGGGCACGAGCCGGCGCCCGATCAGCGCGAGGGTGACGAGCACGGCGACCATCTCCAGCGCGAACGCCGCGTGGTAGCCGATCGGGAGCGCGAGCGGGAGCGCGAACAGAAGCGCGGAGAATGCCGGGTACTCGGTCGGCAGGCCCTTGTGGTGGATCAGCAGCTCGCCGTAGCGCCGGTAGAGGTCCACGTCCGTCTGGTCCAGTCCGCGGGCGCCGAGCAGGCCGACGACGATGAGCGCCCCGACCAACGCGGTGTCGCGCAGGGTCCGGGTGTCCAGCGTCTCAGCGGACAGGCGTCGCCTCATCGCAGTCCACCCCGTCCGGTCGCGCCGACGGTGCCGTGGCCGGACGTGGCTTTGGGGTCCGCCTGGCGAACGGCCCTGATCCTTGCGATGACCGGGCCCCGGGCGCGACCCGATCTGTTGTGGCCCTTGGCGCCACTTTCTCTGGAGATGCTGAGCGAGGAGATCGCTCGCTGCACGTCCCACCCCCGACCCGGCGACTTCTCCGACCCACCCCCACTGCGCCATCCGGCGCGCGGACTGGGACCGGTCCTGGCGACACAACCGGTGACCGATTGCGTTGCCCAGCGGCGCGCGATGACCGTGCGGCTCCCTCGGGGGAATCGCACGGCCGTCGCGACCTGCTCAGTGCGCCGACTGATCAGGAATTATTCACCGCGTTGCCAACGTTGTTCAGCGTGTTCGCCGTCACCCTGCCGAGGAAGACCAACGCCCCGATCGCGACGACCGCGATGAGCGCGAGCAGGAGCACGTACTCGACCAGGCTCGCGCCGCCTTCGTCGGAGTAGCGGGCCTTGAACCAGTTAACGATGGTGACCGAAAGAAGTGCAATCTGGTTTGCCACGGTGGTCCTCTTTCTGCTGTCTGTCGAACGGGTCCCGTCCGGTGAGGGCTCCCCAGCCCCCTGACGGGCCTTGTGGCCCGGGAACCAGATGAAGTATCGACGCGCCCGGCTCGAAGATCGATAGGTCGAACGACTCAAATCACTCCGGTGACGTCTTGTCAGCGCAGAGTCTTGTCAGCGCAGACGGATGATGCCCTTGCGCAGCCCCTGGAGGACCGCCTGGGTGCGGTCGGTCGCTTCGAGCTTGTGGTAAATACTCGCGAGATGGTTCTTCGTGGTCTTCGGCGTGATGTAAAGGCGCGCGGCCACCTCGGTCGTCGAGGAACCCTCGGCGATCAGCTGGAGCACCTCCCGCTCGCGCGCGCTGAGGATGGCCACCCCGCCGCGGTGCGCCGCACGCAGCATCGTCTCGGCGAGCGCCGGTGAGAGCGCCGTCTCCCCCGCGGCGACCTCGTCGATGACCGCGGCGATCTCGGCGGTCGTGCAGTCCTTCACGACATAGGCCGCCGCACCCGCGGCGATCGCCTCGCCGATGGTTGCCTGGTCCCCATACATGGTCAACATCACGACGGGGACCTCGGGGTGCGCGGCAACGAGCTGCTTGGTCACCGCGACGCCGTCCATGTCGGGGAGCGCGACGTCCATGAGGACGACGTCGGGATCGAGCTCGGCCACGAGACGCAGCGCCGTCGCGCCGTCGCCAGCCTCACCGGCCACGTGGATCTTGTAGACCTCGAGCGAGCGCCGCAGACCGTCACGCACGAGCGCGTGGTCGTCGACGAGCAGGACGCGGGTTGCCATCAGATCCGCGGGACGCGAAGGCGCACCGTCGTCCCGAACCCCGGCGTCGAGTCGAATGCGAGCGTCGCGCCCAGCAGGTCCGCGCGCTCGCGCATCCCGACGATCCCATACGCGTCCGCCCTCAGCGTGCGCGCCACATCGATCCCCTCCCCGTCGTCAGAGATCTCCACCACGGTGTACACGCCCTCGTCGCGCAGTGCCACCGACAGCCGGCGCGCACTCGCGTGGCGCTCGACGTTGCGGATGGCCTCGCAGGCGATCCGCCAGATCTCGCGCTCGACGACCTCGGGCAGGCGGCCGTCGAGCGCGTGATCGAAGCTCACCTTCAGCTTCGAGCGCGTCTCGACACGCATCAAGAACCCGTCCAACAGCCGCACGAGGTCGACCTCTGCGTTTGGGCCCCCGCGCAGCTCCGCGAGCTTCTCCCGGATCTCCGCGTTGACCCCGCGCACGTCTCCGGCGAGCGCGTCGAGCTCGCGCTCGAGCTGCGCGGGTGCCCCGGGCGGCAGTGACGCCGAGAGGCGGTCGACGTTGAACGCGACCGCCGCGAGCGACTGGCCGATGCGGTCGTGCAGTTCGCGGGCAATGCGCTCCCGCTCCTCCTCGGCCCCGAGGTTGCGCAGGCGGAGGTAGGTGCGGGCGTTGTCGACCGCCAGGCCGCCGTGGCGTGCGACCGCTTGGAGCGCGTCGCTGTCCTCGTCGTTAAACGAGGGGCCCCCGCGACGCTCGAGCGCGAGCAACCCGATCAGGGCACCCCGGACGGCAACCGGTGCGTAGACGCCGGTCACCGAACTCAGCGCGAGCCCCGTCCCCGCTCCGAGGTGCGCGCGCAGGACCGGCTCTTTGGTCGCGCTGCACGTCGCGAGCGCCTCGGGAAGCTCGCGCTCAGAGACGTCGGCGCCGAGCGGCACCCCCGCGCAGTAGGCGACCTGCCACGGCTGCTCGGTCCCCTCGGCCGTGGCCGGACGCAACAGGAGCACGACCACGTCGGAGTCGAGCACGTCCCTGAGGCGGCTCACGGTGGCGCCAACCGCCCCGTCCAAGGTGAAGAGGCCGGAGTGTTCCGCGGCGAGCCCGTAGAGCTCGAAGAGCAGCGCGTGGATCTCGTTCATCCACCGCAGCCGGTTGTAGGCGCTGCCGCCCGCGTAGAAGATCCGGTGCGCGTAGGCGCCGATCGCCCCCATGCCCGCGACCTCGCCCGCACGCTCGACGACGATCGTCGACATCCCGACCCCAACCACGCCCGCCCACGCCAGCGCGCCCCCGAGCGCCGCGAACCCGAGCGCCCCGAGCGCTGAGGCGACCAGGGCGCGGAGCCCGCCCACCAGACCGGCCACGAGGAGCGCCGAACCGACCATGATGAGCATCGGCGAGTGCCAGCCACCGGTCAGGAACGCGACGAAGGCCGCGAGCGCGGACTCGAGCGCGACCGCGACGTAAAGGCGGCGCCCCGAGCCGGGGCGGAGCGGGAGCACCGTCCGCAGGACGCCGTAGAGGACGAGCAGTATCGTCCCGACCACGTCGCGCGACACGCTGCGCGTCTCGGTCGTGGCCGGCGCGAAGGTGCTGATCACGGCGAAGCAGGTCGCCCACCACCGGAGGGCGAGCGCGATGTCACCGAGGTCCCAGGAGCGCTCGGAAGTGCCCGAGGAGCGCAGCGTTCGGCTCTGACGCGACGCCAGGCTCGCGACACGCGCCTCCAGCGACTCGGCCACGGCCCTCCTTTGCTCCGGCGAACCCACCCCACTGTTCTTGCCGCGCACGACTGTAGTTGTGCGGGACGCTGCGGCCACGCTTTGCGGGCCGCGGAGCACGGGATGTCCTCGTCCGCGCCGCAGCGTGTGACACAGTGACAGCGATGGCGACGCCTCCGGCCCGGCGCGGGATCCGTGGTGCAGCGCACCGGCGCGCCGCAGTGCTCGTCGGCGCGCTCATCGTGATCCTCGGTGCCGGCGGTGCCGGCGCGATGGCGACCGCAGGCCCGACGACCGTCGTGCCCTCCACCGCGCCGATCGCTGCGGGGACGCTCTACTTCACGCGCTTTCGCCCTCCGAGCGTCAACCGCGTCGAGTTCAGCTACCGCGACAGCCACCTCCACCTGTCGACGCCGACCGAGGTCGCACGGGTTCCGGGGGCGGACGGGATCGTGACCGGGCCCGATGGACACCTTCTCGTCGGCGGCGTGCACACCGGCAAGATCTTCAGCGTCGACCCCTCCTCGGGTGCCGCAGCCGCCGTCCCCGCGGGCATCGCCGCCGCAATGCACCTCAGCATCTCGCCGAACGGCCGGACGCTCTACACCGCGGGCGAGCCCGGAACGCTCGCGGCCCTGCCGCTCAACCCGCTCGGTCGCGGACACGAGATCCCGATCCACGGGGCGACGGACGCCGTCACCGCGCTCGCCTTCGGACCGAACGGCCAGGTCCTCTACACCGACAGCCCGCCTGCGGGACGGGGCTCGATCGGGCTGATCGACCTGGCGACGGGCGAGACGACACGGCTGTTCACGGACCTGACCGGTGCGCACGGCATCGTCTATGACCCCTGGAGCCGCACCTACCTCGTCGTCGGCGGCGACATCGCGCTGCAGATCTCGCCCGACAACCTCCACCACATCGAGTCCGAGCTGGCACTGCCCGGCAACCGCTTCGACCAGGCCGCGGTCACCGGCCGCGGCCAGGTGCTCATCGCAAGCAACCTCGGCGCCCTCGTGTTCGTCGACTACTCCAAGACCGGCCGGATCGGGGACACCGCCGACGTCGTCATCTCCCGGAACCTCGCGCACAACCTCGACGACGTCGCGCCGCTCATCGGGCCGGGTGCGCCGCCCGTCCCGACCAACGCGGCCGTACGTGTCAAGGTCGGGCTCGCCGCCGTCCTCGTCGCGCTCGCCCTGCTCGTCGGGATGCTCGTGGTCGCCTGGCGCTCGCGCCGGCGCACCAAGCCCAAGCGTCGCACCCAGCGGCGCCCCCTCCCCCGCTGGGACCGCCGCCGGCGGGAGCCGGGGTCGGTCCTCGGTCGGCCGTGACCACGCTCGACCGCTGCAGCGACCCGTCGGGCGCGCGCCCGAGCGCACCTGAGGGCGCCGACACGTCGGTTCCTGCCCGCCCACCAGCGCGCCCGCGGTCGTTGCGCGCGCATCCGGCCTGGATCGTCGTCGCCGCCGCGGGCGCGGCCCTGATCCGGGTGACGATCCGCCAACGGCTCAACACCGACGTCTTCTGGCACCTCGCGGCGGGCAACTGGATGCTCCAGCACCACTCGGTGATCCGGGCCGACGTCTTCTCCTACACGGTCCACGGTCGCCCCTGGCTCGCCGAGGAGTGGGGCTTTGAGGTCCTGCTCGCGTGGATGGTCCGTCACGTCGGACCGGACACCTACTGGCTCCTCTCGGGCGGCCCGTGCGTCCTCGCCTTTGTCATCAGCGTCGCCCGCTGGCGCCGCCAGGGCGCCGGGACGCTGTGGATCGCCGTGCTCTGCATCCCGGTCGCCGCCGGCCTCGCGATCGGCATCGCCCCGCGGCCCCAGGACCTGAGCTACCTCTTCTTCGCCCTCGAGCTCTACCTGCTCACCCGTGCGCGCTCCCGCCCGCGGACCTTGGTGTTGCTCCCGCCCCTCCTGCTCGTCTGGGCGAACATCCACGGGAGCTTCGTCGCGGGCCTCGGGGTGCTCGGCATCGAGTTCCTCGCGTCGCTGCTCGCCCGCCGCGTCGCACGCGCCGCGGGATCGCCCACCGCACACCTGCACATTGCGCCGGCCCTGCGCGTTCGCGACGCGCTTGCGACCCTGGTCGGCGCGACCGCGTGCTCCCTGGTGAACCCGCACGGCCCGCGCCTCATCCACTATGCGTTCAAAGTCGCCACAGCGTCGCAGCTCAACGCGATTCAGGAATGGCAGTCGCCCAAC
>JAJZJC010000128.1 GCA_021810205.1 Actinomycetes bacterium | reverse complement strand
GGCCGGCGGGCTCGATGGGATCTCGCATCCACTCGTATCGTACCGATGCGCCCACATCGAGGATCCACCAGCGGCCGGAGGCGGCCAATCCGTTCGCCTGAAGGACCATTGCGTCGCCGAAACGGATGGGGATCGTCATCGAGCCTTCATCGGGAGCCCGTACCTTGATGGGGTGGCAACCGCGCCGAAGCGGCCTCTTGGCCGTACGACAACGATCGCCTCCGCCACCACCGACGCCGTGAGGGCTCCGTCACGCGTCGATGTCGGGCGCCCACCCGGCTCCGCGCGCTCTGGGGCGGACAAGGGCCGGCGGGGCCGCCATCGGCGAAAGCACCGCCTCTCGCGACGTGGGCGACGGGTCAGGGCGGTGGTGCTCGTCGTCCTCGCCGTGCTGCTCGTGTGGGTGGGCGTCTCCATGGGGCAGGCAGCCACGAACCCCTCCCTCGGCCTCAGCATCCCTGCCCGCATGGCGGAGTGGGTGCGGAGCCATGGCGGGGCAGGCGCCGTGAACTGGCTCGAGAACGTCTGGTACAGCCACCACTCCCCGAAGATCGGCGGCGCGCCACCCAAGGGCGCCATCCGCCACCCGGTGCACACTGCGAACATCCCCACCGACATCGGTCCCGCTCACCTTCCGCCGCCGCCGCCGATCACGCCGTTCGCCCAGCCCCCGATCCCCGGGGAGGGCCAGTGGTCCCCGGCGGGGCGGCTCGTCGGCGGGATCCCCGCCGTCTACGAGACGACGCTGCGTCCTGACGCCGTGCACACGAGCTACGTGGTCGGTGTCGCGTGGATGGACACCAAGCTCCTGAAGGCCACCCTCTACTCGGGCAATCAGATCCCGGGAGGCGGCCCCTACCCGGACACCGCACCGATCCTGCCGTCGGCGGCCAAAGGCCTCGTCGCCGCGTTCAACGCCGGCTTCCGGATGACAGCAGCGAACGGGGGCTACTACACCGACGGCCGCACGATCATCCCGCTCGTGCCGGGCGCCGCCTCCTTCGTGATCTACAAGAACGGGTCCGCGACCGTCGGCGCCTGGGGCAGCAACGTCACCATGACGCGCACAGTCGTCTCGGTGCGCCAGAACCTCTCTCTCCTCGTGAACAACGGCAAGCCCGTCGCCGGGCTGAACGCCACAACAACCACCAAGTGGGGCGCCACGCTCGGCAACGCCGTCTACGTGTGGCGGTCGGGCGTAGGCGTCACCGCAGACGGCGCCATCGTCTATGTCGGCGGTCCCGGGCTGAACATCACCGACCTCGCGAACATCCTGGCGCGTGCGGGCTGCGTGCGGGCCATGGAGATGGACATCAACACCACATGGGTGAACTTCTCCACCTACAAACCCGCCACGCCGACAGGTCAAGCGAACGGGACAAACGGCACCGAGCTCCTGCCGCAGATGGCCGGCACGCCCGCTCGCTACTTCCAGAACTGGTGGGTGCGGGACTTCTTCACGATGTCCGCTCGATGAGCGAACCCGCGCTGAGCGAGGTCCTCGCCCTCCAAGAGGACCCGCCGCTGCGCACGCACTCGCGAGCGACCGACGTCATCCGGCTGCTTCGCCCGGCGCAGTGGACCAAGAACGTCCTCGTCTTCGTCGCCCCGGGCGCGGCCCACTTGCTCGGCCACCCCGCCGCGGTGGTCCGATCGATCGCCATCTTCGCGGTGTTCTGTGCAGCCGCGTCGGCCATGTACTGCCTGAACGACACGATCGACGTCGAACGGGACCGGGTCCACCCGAAAAAGCGCCATCGACCCGTGGCCGCCGGTCGCATCAGCCCCGCGCTCGCCATCGGCATCGCGCTCCTGCTGGCTGCGGGGGCCCTCGCCGGTGCCTGGTTCGTCGCCAGCTGGCAGCTGGTGGTCGTGGTCGCGCTCTACGCCGTGATCAGCCTCTCGTACTCGCTGTGGCTCAAGCACGTCCCCGTGCTCGAGCTGGGCGCGGTCGCATCGGGCTTCGTGCTTCGCGCCATCGCCGGCGGCGTTGCCGTCCACGTCCCGCTCTCGGAGTGGTTCCTTCTCCTCACGTCCTTCGGCGCGCTCTTCCTCGTCATCGGCAAACGCACCGGCGAGCAGGCGACCCTCGGCGACACACGTGCAATGCACCGTCAGACGCTGTCGATGTACACGCCGGAGTTCCTCCGGTCCGCGCTCACCCTCAGCGCGGCCGCCGCGGTCACGACGTACTGCCTGTGGGCCTTCGACCGCGCCGGCCTCGCGCAACGCGGCGACCACCTGGTCTGGATCGAGCTGTCCGTCGCCCCGGTCGTCATGGGCGCCTTGTACGTCCTGCGGATCCTGATGGACCGCCGCGGAGAGTCACCGACCGAGCTCGTGCTCCACGATCGGATGCTGCAGCTGCTCGCCCTCTCCTGGGCTGCCCTGGTGCTCGTCGGCGTCTATGGGTGAGCGGCAGGTCCTGACCGGGTGGGGTCGAACGGCACCGAGCCGCTCGACCGTGGTCGAGCCCCGGAGCCGAGAAGAGCTGCGCCACCTCCTCGACGCCACGGGACCCAGGGTCGACACCTCATCCATCATCGCCCGCGGCCTCGGCCGGAGCTACGGAGACGCCGCGCAGTGTGCCGGAGGGCGCGTCGTGCGCCTGCAAGGATCACCCCACATCGGGGCCGTGGACGCGAACACCGGAACGATCGACGTGGAGGCAGGGGTGTCGCTCGACGCGCTCATGCGCCACACGCTCATGCGCGGATGGTTCGTCCCCGTCACGCCCGGCACGCGCCAGGTGACCGTCGGTGGTGCGCTCGCCGCCGACGTCCACGGGAAGAACCACCATCGCGACGGGAGCATCTGCGCACACGTGGAATCCCTCACGCTCGAGAGCCCTGCCGGCACGTTCGAGGTCGGCCCCGAGCGAGATCCCGAGCTGTTCTGGGCCACTGCCGGCGGCATGGGCCTGACCGGCGTCATCACGCGCGCGACGTTGCGTCTCCTGCCCGTCGAGACCGACCGCATGGTCGTCGACACCGACCGATTCGACGACCTCGACGCGGTGATGGCGGCAATGGAGGAGGGCGACGATCGCTACCGGTACTCGGTCGCCTGGGTCGACTGCACTGCTGGCTCGCGGGCGGGAAGGGCCGTGCTCACCCGCGGCGACCACGCGCGCAGGGAGGACCTCGGACCCGTGCGCCGACGGCCAGGCGCCCGCGGGTCGTCGGGGCTCCCGGCGACCCGCCTCGGCGTGCCGCATCGGCTACCGCTCCACCCGCTGAACGGCGCGACGATCCGCGCCTTCAACGAGGCCTGGTACCGGCGGGCGCCCAGACAGCGTCGAGACGAGATCCAACCGCTCGGACGCTTCTTCCATCCGCTCGACGGGGTCGCCGACTGGAACCGGCTCTATGGCCCCCGGGGCTTCGTCCAGTACCAGTTCGTCGTCGGCCCGACGGACGGCGCGCTCGTCCGGCGTGCGATCGAGCTGTTCTCCTCACGCGCGCTTCCCTCGTTCCTCGCGGTCTTGAAGCGCTTCGGCCCGGGGGATCCCGGACCGCTCTCGTTCCCCATGGCCGGCTGGACGCTCGCAGTGGACCTGCCGGTGGGCCCGGAGCTGCTGCCTCGGACGCTCGACGAGCTCGACGAGCTGGTGGCGGGCGCCGGCGGGCGCGTGTACCTCGCCAAGGACGCGCGGCTCCGCCCCGAGCTCCTCGCCGCAATGTACCCACGGGCGGGCGACCTCGCCCGAACGCGTCGACGGGTGGATCCCGCTGGCATCTTGCGCTCGGATCTGTCGCGGCGGCTCTCGATCGACTAGTCAGGGGCTCGTCAGGGGCTTCGGCCGCAGACGATCGACACGGGCGGCCCAGGTGCCGCGCTGCCGAGGCCGCCCAGGAAGATCCAGGAAGAAGCCCAGGAAGATCCAGGAAGAAGAGGACGCAGGTGCTCGACGCATTCGGACAGCCGCAGTCGATCGTGGTGCTCGGAGGTACCTCCGACATCGCCGGAGCCGTCGTCGACCGCCTCTGCGCGCGGCGCTGCCGGACCGTGGTGCTGGCCGGCCGTGACCCTGCGCGCCTGCGCGACGCCGCTGCTCGGGCCACGCGCGCCGGCGCCACGCAACTCTCCGAGGTGGTGTTCGACGCCCGTGAGGTGACCGCCGCGGGCACGACGGTGGACCGATGCTTCGACGCGGCCGGCGACGTCGACGTCGTGCTCCTCGCCGTCGGTGTGCTCTCTGGGCGCGACAACGAGCTCGACGCGGCCCATGCAGCGGACGTCGCTGCGGTCACCTACGCCTGGCCGGTCGCGGCAGCGACGCGGGCCGCGGCTCGCCTCGTCGACCAGGGCTACGGCCGCCTCGTCGTCTTGTCGTCGGTGGCAGCCGTGCGCGTCCGCAGGGCGAATTTCGTCTACGCGTCGGCCAAGGCCGGGCTCGACGCGTTCGCGCTCGAGCTGGCAGATACCGTGCGCGCCAGCGGCGTCACCGTCCAGGTCATCCGGCCGGGTTTCGTGCGGACGAAGATGACGGCCGGCCTTCCGGCAGCGCCGTTCGCCACCACGCCGGCGGCGGTGGCCGACGCCGTCGTCACCGGGCTCGCGACCACCGACACGGTGATCTGGGTGCCCCAGGCGCTCCGATGGGTCTTCGGGGTACTCACCCTGCTGCCGACGGCAATCTGGAAGCGCCTGCCTGGTTGACCGCGCGACACGTTGGCCCGCCATGCGACGGCTCCCCATCTCCTGCGGGAGGGTGGGACGGGTATGCGGCGCGCTGCGCGTCCCGGTTCGGCCCCGTGAGCACGCCGCGAAGTGGCGTGCGCATCAGGAACGTGACGAGGATGCCTGCGCCGGCCAGCGTCCCGACGAAGAGCACGATGCTCGCCGCACCCCACGTGGAGGGCCCCGTCAGCCCGGCGTGCGCCAGCCCCAAGAAGATCAGCTGGAGCACGAGCACGTGGCTCAGGTAGTAGCCGGCCGACGCGTCGGACCCCCACGTGACGAGCCGGTCGAAACGGGTCGGCCGGCGCGTCGCGGCGCGCCGCGCCCACCGCCACCCCACGGCCCACAGCCCGTAGCAGGCCGAGAGGAACCACAGCGCCGCCACCGGTTGGTAGAGGTCCGACGCGTGGCCCGGCGTGTTGCCCATGACGAGCCCGGCGGCGTAGTAGCCCTCGGTGACGACGAACATGGCAGCCATCGCGCCGATGATCCGGGCGGAGTGGCGCTCCATCACGCGCTGGATCTCCCCGACGTGGTCCGCGGCCAGGGCACCGGCTACTACGAAGAGCTGGTAGCCGAAGATCAAGCGCGATGTGAGAAGTGTGAGGTCCAACGCCCGGATCGTGTGCCAGGCGCCGTGCGAGAACGCGAAGTAGTGCGACAGGGTCATCATCGAGAGCTGCAACGCGAGGCTCACCGCGAACACCCACCCGTGGTAGCCGCGGGTCCGCTGCACCACCCAGACGATCCCGGGCAGCAACACGTAGACTTGGAAGAGGACCACCAGGAAGTACAGCTGGTAGTAGCCGAAGTACAGGTCGTGCCACAGGGTTGGGCCGGCCGGGGCCGTCGATGTCGTGACCATCGTGTAGCCGAAGTAGATGAACGTCCAGGCGAGGTAGGGCACGAGCACGGTGCCCAGCCGCCGGACCCAGAGCGCGCCCACGGGCCGCGGTCTGGACAGCTGGCTGTAGACGGCGACAAAGGCCGCGAGGAAGAAGAAGACGTTCCTCGTGGCGTGCAGCACCATCACCAGGCTCCAACCGACCTTGCTGCCGCCGGGGACCGGCCATAGGACCGAGTGCTGGGCGATCACGCCCACGAAGGCGATGACTCGGAAGAGGTCGAACTGCCGCAGGTAGAGGCGGCTTGAGCCCGGCCCCGGCGAGCCGGGGAGCGGGGCAACGCCATCCAGCGCGGCCACACGACCCGCGCTGCGCTGACGGGTCAACATGGGACCGGCCGCCCGCACTCCCGCCGGTGCGACCGTTCCTCCTCGCACGCGCGCACGTCGAGAGGTTAGGGCGCGGCGTACCGGAGGAAGGCGAACAGTCGTGGCGCCTGGGGTCGTGGCGCCTGGGGTCGTGGCGC
>JAJZJC010000034.1 GCA_021810205.1 Actinomycetes bacterium | reverse complement strand
CGGCGCCGGCACCGGCACCGGCACCCACAGGAGCACCGCAACGGGCCTGCTACCGTCCGAACCGGGCACCCCAGCTGCAGGAGGAGAGCCGATGAGGCGGAGCGAGGACCGGATCCTGACCACGCACGTCGGGAGCATCGTGCGACCCGAGGGACTCGTCGCGCCGGCCGGTGCCACCGGCGGCTTCTCCATGGCGGCCGCGCAGGAGAAGCTCGCCCCCGAAGAGGCCGAGCTGCGTGACGCGGTTCGTGACGTGGTCGCGCGCCAGGTCGCGAGCGGCCTCGACGTCGTGAACGACGGCGAGTACGGCAAGTCCAGCTGGTCCGCCTACGTCCTCGAGCGGATCTCGGGCTTCGAGGTCCACCCTGACCGCCTGAAGCCCCTCGCGTGGCTCGGGCGGGACCGCGAGCGGTTCCCCGGCTTCTTCGCCGAGAGCGACATGGCCCAGGCGGTCGCCAATGGCGCGCCGGCCGAGGTGTGCGTGGGCCCGATCGCGTACACCGACGAGACGCCGGTCCGCCGTGCGCTCGCCAACCTGCGCGCGGCGGGCGACGCGCTCGACTGCGAGGGGCAGGGCAAGGAGCTCTTCTTCACGAGCGTCGCCCCCGCGAGCACCGCCTACCAGGGCATCGACGAGTACTACGGCGACGAGGAGGCCTACATCTACGCCATCGCCGACGCGCTCGCCGTCGAGTACCGCATCGTCCACGAGTCCGGCGTCGTCCTCCAGGTCGACGACGCGGTGCTCGCCAACATGTACGACCACCTGATGGATCAGGGCGAGGACGTCTGGCAGCGCTGGGCGCAGCTGCGCGTCGAGGCCCTGAACCACGCGCTCAGGGGCATCCCGCCCGAGCGCGTGCGCTACCACGTGTGCTTCGGCAGCTGGCACGTCCCCCACGTCGCCGACGCGCCGCTCCGAGCGATCCTGCCCTTCATGCTCCAGGTGCGCGCCGGTGGCTACTCGATCGAGGCCGCCAACCCGCGCCACGAGCACGAGTACCAGGTGTGGGAGGACACGAAGCTCCCCGACGACAAGGTGCTGGTGCCCGGGATCATCACGCACCACACGACCACGGTCGAGCATCCCGAGCTCGTTGCGCTGCGCATCGAGCGCTTCGCGAAGCTGCTCGGGCGCGAGCGGGTGATCGCGAGCAGCGACTGCGGCTTCGCCCAGTCGAGCCGGATCCGCCGGGTCCACCCCGAGGTGATGTGGGCGAAGTTCCGCGCGCTCGCCGAGGGTGCGGCGATCGCCTCCTCGCGCCTGTGGCCCTGAGCCGGCTCGGCCGGCGCTTCGTCGCCGGTCCGGCCGGCGCTATGTCGCCGGCAGCTTCCCGAGCGCCGGGTCGGTTGTCTCCAAGATGTACTCGAGCTGCTCGGTCGTCATCGCGCCCGGGTGGCGGACGAGGAGCGTCCCGTTCGGGGAGACGAGCGCGGTGAAGGGCAGCCCGGGGATCTGGTAGGCGCCGGCTGCCGAACCGCTCGTGTTGGAGGCGAGCGGGTAGGTGACGCCGGCCTTCTTGGCGACGGCGCGGGCGCGGCGCGCTGTGTCCGAGACGTCGACGCCCACGAAGGCGACCTTGCCGGCGAACCGGCGGTACGCGGCCTCGATGTGGGGGAGCTCGGGGACGCACGCGGTGCACGTGGACGACCAGAAGTTCACGACCACGTAGCGGCCCCGGTACTTGTCGAGCGAGACGACGCCACCCCCCGGGGCGAGCGACGGCAACGAGAAGCTCGGCGCCTTCCCGCCGACCGCGGCGACGGCCTGGGTGGGCGCCTTGGTGACCGGGCCGCCGATGGCGGTCTGCTCGGAGGCCGGGAGGAGGTCGACGGCCGCCTGGGCCATGTCGTGGGCGTAGAGCGACGTGTTGGCCGCGTTCGTCCCGAACGACGCGACCCCGCGCATCTTGCCGGCGGGGTTGATGAAGAACAGCTGGGTGCCGTGGACGACCGTGCGGGCGGCTGTTGTGGTGCGCACGTAGGTGCCGTAGCGCTTCCAGACCGCCTTCAGCTGCGCGGGGGTCCCGGTCGTGAAGTACCAGTTCGGCTCGCCCCCGAGCCCGTGCTCGTCGGTCCACGCCTTCACCGACGACACGCTCGGGTAGAAGGGGTTCACGTTGACCGAGAGGAACACGACGTCCTTGCGGGCGGCGCGCAGGTCGCGATCCGCGACCACGATCGACTGGGCCAAGAGCGTGCACAGGTCCTTGCAGCGGTCGTCGTTGAAGGAGAGCACCACGGACTTGCCGCGAAACTGGGCGAGCGAGGTGGGCTGGCCCCGCTGGTCGGTGAGGGTGAAGTTGGTGGCCGGGAAGGAGCTCTTGCCCCCGACGGGCGCGAACTGCAGGAGCGTGGCGGCGGCCTTCGAGATGCCCGGCTCGACCGCTGCGGACCTCGAGCCCGACCCGATGCCGCCGAACAGCACGTAGGCGAGCACGCCCGCCACCACCAGGCTGATCGAGAAGAAGAGCGCCGGCCGCTGCCACGAGGGACGCACCGTGTCCGTGCCGGCACCGCCCGCGTCGGTCGACGATCCGGTCGTCTGGTCGGGACCCATCTCGTCAGGACACCTCCTCCATCCCCCTGGCTTGCACTGCTGTCGTGACGTGCGGCGGCCTGGCGCCGACGCCATCTGCCCCGGCGTGCTCGTCAGCGCCGGCCTCCCGACGGCCGAGCTCCGCCGGACCGACCTTCCCGCCGCCGCCAGCGCCCCCGGCGTGCACCACGTGGCGCGCCGGGTCGTGGCCCCGCCAGGCCAGCCAGAGCAATGCCACCAGCACGATCCCGCCCAGCACCGCGCCGGTGATCCTCGGCGACGCGGTCACCCAATTGCTCACGGCCCCTTGGACGTCTTCGACCATGCGCACGAGCCGCGGGCTCTTGACCGGGTCGATCAGGTCGCTCACCCAGTAGTAGGTGAGGTAGGCGCCCACGAGGAGGAGCACCGCGCCGCCTGCGCGTGGGACCGCACGAGTGAAGCGGCGCACCCGGCGGAGCGCGGCGCCGCCGCCGAACGCGACCGCCAGGCTCGCCGAGGCGAGCACGATGCTCATCCCGAGCACGTACGCCACGATCGCCACGATGCCCTGGGCCACGCCGCTCCTCGTGAACGTGCCCGCGACACCCGCCAAGAACAGCGGCAGGGCGCAGCTGAGAGAGGCGACGGCGTAGGCGGCGCCGAAGGAGACCATGGCGAGCGCGCCGCGGCCTCGCTGCACCCGCATCACGAAGAGCTGGGGGGTGCGCAGCCGGCCGGCGAGCGCGAGCGCCCCCGCGACGGCCAGTGCCGCGCCGAGGGGGACCATCACCCAGGGCACCCACCCCATGAGGGCCCGGGCCCCCGCCTCGACCGCCCCGCCGAGGGCGCCGAAGACGACGAGGAACCCCGCGCTCACGCACGCGCCCGCCCACAGCGCGCGTCGGGCCCTGGCGACGCCCGAGGTTCTGGCGGGCTGGTCGACGAACAGCGACAGGTAGGCGGGCAGGAGGGGGAAGCCGCAGGGGCTGAGCGACGCGGCGAGCCCGAGGGTGAAGGCGTAGAGGGCGACGTCGTTCGGGTTCACCGCATCGGTTCTTCGTGCCCGCCGGGGCGTCGCGTCAAGGAGATCACCTCTCATGAAGGATACGGGAGGGACCGTGCCACAGCGTCGTCGCTGGACACGAGGGGTCGCGTCGCCGGCGCTACCGGGGTGGGTCGGCGTGGACGAGGGCGAAGACGACGGCGTCGTAGAGGGCCTGCCAGCTCGCCTCGATGATGTTCTCGGAGACCCCGATGGTCGTCCAGCTCCGCTCGTCGTCCGCCGAGTCCACGAGCACGCGGGTGACCGCGCCGGTGCCCTTGGCCGACTCGATCACCCGTACCCGGTAGTCGGTGAGCCGCATGCGCGCGACGGCGGGGAAGCGCGACTCGATCGCCTGGCGCAGCGCGGCGTCGAGCGCGTTGACCGGCCCGTTCCCCTCGGCCGTCGTCACGATCCGGTCCTCGCCGACGTGGACCTTGACGGTGGCCTCGGTCGTGAGGTGCTCACCCCCCGTGGCGTCGAGGTGGTCGGTGATCACGCGGAACGACTCGACGCTGAAGAAGTCGGGCTCCCAGCCCGATGCCCGGCGCAGCAAGAGCTCGAGCGAGCCGTCGGCCACCTCGAAGTGGTAGCCCTCGTGCTCCAAGTGCTTGAGCTCGTCGAGGACCCGGCCGAGCACCTCCCCGTCGAGGTCGAGGCCGAGCTCGTCGGCTTTCATGGCGAGGGTGGCGCGCCCTGCCATCTCCGAGACCACCACCCGGGTGCCGTTGCCCACGAGCCCTGGTTCGATGTGCTCGTAGAGGTCGCGGCTGCGGGCCACGGCGCTCGCGTGCAGCCCGCCTTTGTGGGCGAAGACGGACGTGCCCACGTAGGGCTGCTGGGAGAACGGCGGGATGTTGACGAGCTCGGCGATGTGATGGGCGACGGGCGTGAGCCGCTCGAGGCGGCCCTCGGGGAGCGTGGCGATCCCGAGCTTGAGGCTCAGGTTCGGGATGGCCGCGGAGAGGTCCGCGTTCCCGGCGCGCTCGCCGTAGCCGTTCACGCAGCCCTGGACCTGGGTGACCCCCGCTTCGACGGCGACGAGGGAGTTCGCGACGGCGCACCCGGCGTCGTTGTGGCAGTGGATGCCGAGCTGCGCGCTCGTGGCGCGGCGCACGTCGGCCACGGCCTCGCCGATCTCGTCGGGGAGCGACCCGCCGTTCGTGTCGCACAGGACGAGCGCCTCGGCGCCCGCCGTCTCGGCGGCCTCGAGCACCCGCAGGGCGAAGTCGCGGTCGTGGCGCCAGCCGTCGAAGAAGTGCTCGGCGTCGACGAACACCCGCAGGCCGTGCTCGCGCAGGTGGCGCACCGAGTCGCCCACCATGGCGACGGCCTCGTCGAGCGAGGTGCGCAGCGCCTCTGCGACGTGGCGGTCCCAGCTCTTGGCGACGATGCAGGCCACCGGCGCGCCCGCCGCGACCAGGCGGCCGAGCACCTGGTCGTCGTGCGCCCGCACCCCCGCGCGCCGCGTGGAGCCGAAGGCGACGAGCGTGGCGGTGGACAGGCGCAGCTCCTTCTGGGCGCGCGAGAAGAACTCGTCGTCCTTGGGGTTCGCCCCGGGCCACCCGCCCTCGATGTAGGCGACGCCCAGGTGGTCGAGCTGCTCGGCGACCCGCAGCTTGTCGGCGACGGTGAGCGAGAGCCCCTCTTGCTGGCTCCCGTCGCGAAGCGTCGTGTCGAAGATGTCGACGCGCTCGGGGAGCTCGGGGAGCTGGTAGCTGTGGGAGGCCGCGTGGTGGCGGTGCGCACCGGTGTGGCGGCCCTCATCGGCGTGGTCGCCATGGGACATGCCCGATGATCCCACGGCGGGCAACCGGCGTCCATGCATGCGGGCGGGTCTCGGTGTGAGCCGCCTGGCGCCGCGTCTCGTACGGCAAGCTCGGGCGAGGCTCAGTTGACCTGACGTTCCCTTCCTTGCCAGTAGGGCGCCCGGAGCTTGAACTTCTGGAGCTTGCCGGTCGCCGTGCGCGCGAGCTCGGTGCGGAACTCGACCGAGGTCGGCGCCTTGAAGCCCGCGAGCCGCTTCTTGCAGTAGGCGATGAGGTCCGCCTCTTCGACCTGTGCGCCGGGGTGGAGGACCACGAGGGCCTTCACCGTCTCGCCCCAAGTGTCGTCGGGCACGCCGATCACGGCGACCTCTGCGACCGCGGGGTGAGTGAAGAGGACGTCTTCGACCTCGATGGAGGAGACGTTCTCGCCGCCGGTGATGATCACGTCCTTCTTCCGGTCGCTGATGACGAGGTAGCCCTCGTCGTCGATCGTGCCGCCGTCACCGGTGTGGAACCAGCCGTCGGCGACTGCCGCCGCCGTCTCGTCGGGCTGGCGCCAATAGCCCTCCATCACGACGTTGCTCCGGGCGAGGATCTCGCCTGTCGGCGCGACACGCATCGTCGTGCTGAGCGCCGGCACGCCGGCGCGCCCGAGCTTGGCCGCCCGTGCCTCTGGGTCGAGACCGTCCCACTCGCTGCGGGTGCGGTTGACGGTGAGCAGCGGCGAGGTCTCGGTCAGGCCGTAGATCTGGATGAGCTCCCATCCGAGCACCGACTCGATCTGGGCGATGGTCGCCGTGGGCGGCGGCGCGCCTGCCACGACCACCCGCACCCGGCCCCGGCCGGGGATCTCCCCTTCCCAGCTGCCGGCAGCGGCAAGCACCGCGTTCACGACCGCAGGTGCCGCGCACATGAGGGTCACCCCGTGGGCGTCGACGCGGCGCAGGATCTCGGTGCCGTCCACCTTGCGCAAGACGACCTGGGGGCAGCCCAGACCGGTAGTGGCGAAGGGCATGCCCCAGCCGTTGGCGTGGAACATCGGGAGCGTGTGCAGGTAGACGTCGCGGTCGGTCACGCCGGTGTGCAGCGCCAGGAGGGTCGCATTGACCCAGAGGTTCCGGTGCGTGATCTGGACGCCCTTGGGACGCGCGGTGGTGCCGCTCGTGTAGTTGATGGTGGCGGTCGCCTGCTCGTCGGGCTGCCAGGGCGCCGGCTCGGCGCCGAAGCGGTAGAGCTCCTTGTCGCCCGACTCTCCGAGCACCACCCGGCGCGGGCAAGAGACGTCGGCGAGCTCTCCTTCGAGCGCAGGGTCGACCAAGAGCATGCTCGCCCCGGCGTGCGCCACGATGTAGGCGATCTCGTCGCGGGTGAGGCGGAAGTTGATCGGCACGAGCACCCGGCCGAACCCGCAGACGCCGAAGAAGGAGACGAGCAGGCGCGCGCTGTTGTGCGAGACGATCGCCACGCGCTCACCCGGCCCGATGCCGTAGTCGTCGAGCGCAGCCGCCTGCGCCCGAGCGAGCTCGGCGACACGACGGTAGGTGAGGCCGTCGAGCGGCTCGGCCGGCTGGTCTGGCTCGTCGACCACTCCGACTCGACCGCCGTAGACGGCCTCGGCACGGTCGAGGAAGTCTCGGGCGCTGAACGGCACGATCATGGCTCGCCCCCCTGTCTCTTCGGTGCCGGCTTTCGCGCCGGCGGTCCAGACGGCGCACGGCTCGGTACGGTCGCGTCTGCCTGTCCCACCACCTGTGGTCACTGTAGGTCCGGGGGCGCACGTGGTGCGCGGCGAACCGCGCGCGCCGGATCGCCGGCCGCCTCGTCGTGCGGCGCGCCCGAGCCGTTGGCGGAGTGGAGAACATGACCGCGTCGCGCCGGCCCCGCCGAGGTGACGACGGCATCTGCCGTCAAGATCGACAGGGCGAGCGCTGCGGGCAGCGCGTCGCGCCACCCCTACGCCCGCGTCGCGGTCGTGTCTTGCTGCACCCGTCCTAGGTGCATCGCCCATCCCCATCGAGCTCCCCGACCGACGGTGGCCGGCGTCGACGTGGTCATCCTTTGCCCGTCCTATATCGGCCGGACCGGGCCCCGACTGAACTGGTGGCTCTAACCTTTGTCCGTGAGCGCCGGGGGGCGCCCGGACGCGGCCGGGCACGTGGAGGCTGGAAGGGCGCCGCGCGCGCTGCGGCTCTCCGTGCGAGGCGGGCCGGCCACGTCTCGCACCGCCGGGCCGCTCGAGACCCCGGCAGGGCAGTGAGCGGCACCACGCACCGGCGTCCTGGGGTGGCGATCTTGGTGCTCGTCGCGTGGGGGCTCCTCGCGGCCGCGCTCTGCGACCTGCTCGACACGCAGCTTCGCGTGAAGCCCGCCGTGCTCGCGGTCGCTGCCGCGGTCTTGGTTGGCGTCGGCACGCTCCTCGCAGCCGCAGTGGCCGCCGACCGCCGCAGGGCGGACCACCGTCTCGCTCGAGAGCTCCGCCGGGCTTCTGCGATGCTCCGGTCGATCGAAGCCGTCACCGATCCGGGGCTGGCCTTCCTCGACCTCGACGACCTCCTCGCGACCGTGCTCGGGCGCACGGAGGAGGCGCTGGGTGCAGACGTCGTCGCCGTGCTGCTCGCCGACGCCGACGGCTCGACGCTCCGGGTGCGTGCGTCGAGCGGCGCGACGGAGCTCGCCCCGGTGGGCGGCGAGGTACCCGCCGACGAGGGGGTCCTCGGGGCGGTGACGCCGTGGGCACGTACCGTCGTCGTGCCCGACGTCGCTGCGAGCGGGCTCGGGGCACTGCCGGAGTGGCAGCGAGACGTCGCGTCGCTCATGGTGGCCCCGCTCGTCGTGCTCGGCACCTCGATCGGGGCCATCGAGGTGGCATCACGCGCGCAGCGGACCTTCGACGCTGCGGAGCGGCGGCTCCTCCAGGTGGTGGCGGACCACGTGGCCGCCGTCGTCGAGCGGGCACGGCTCGACGAGCT
Source organism: Actinomycetes bacterium (assembly GCA_021810205.1). Taxonomy (GTDB): domain Bacteria; phylum Actinomycetota; class Acidimicrobiia; order Acidimicrobiales; family RAAP-2; genus JAJYVT01. The sequence goes on along the minus strand of JAJZJC010000034.1, from coordinate 22,784 downwards.
CGCCACTCGCGGCTGGTTCGGCGTCGACCACGCGAACCTGCAGCTGCGGCTCCTCGCGCGTGGCGGCACGGCGCTCGGGAAGGCCCTCGATGACTACCACGACGCGATGGAGGAGCTCGCCGACGTCGTGGTCCCCGACTTCGCCGACTGGTTCGGCGTGCACGTGCTCGACGATGCCGGCGCGCTGCGCGAGGTCGTCCAGCGCGCGGCACCGGCGGCGTTCCCCCGACGTGCGGGCTCGAGCGCCTCGCACCCGCATCCCAAGGGTGACGCGCTCGTGCGCTCGGCGATGGCACTGCACCGACCCCAGGTCCTCATGCCGACCTCCCGGCTCACAGAGGAGGCGATCGGCGCGACGCTGCACACCCACGAGAGCCTCGGGGAGGCTCCCGACGTCTCTTCCATGCTCGTCGTCCCCGTCGAGGTTCGCGGCGCGTGCATGGCGTCGCTCACCTTCGTGACGGGACCCGAGCGCCGTGGCTACCGCCCTTCGGACCTCGAGACGGGGAGGGAGCTCGCCGAGCGTGTGGGCGTGGCGATCGAGCGCGTGCACTCCTGGCAGGCCGCCCAGCGCGCCGGTGAGGTGGCCGCCCGGGACGCCGAACGGCTCCGCCAGCTGGTGGAGGTGTCCCTCGTCGTGAACGCGCAGTTCAGCGAGGAAGAGGTGCTCGAGCTCCTCGTCGAGCACACGCGCAGGGCTCTGTCCGCCGACGCCGTGGTCGTCCGCGCGCTGTCGGGGCCGTCGCCTCGCGCCGAGATGGAGTGGCCCGCTCCTGGCACCGAGATTCCTCGCGGCCTTGACGGGGTGGAGATCGCCGCCGCGCTCGAGGCGGGGGCCGCGGCCGTCGCGCACAGCGCGAACGTCGCTCGCAGCGCGGCCGTCGCGCACAGCGCGAACGTCGCTCGTGGCCTCGCCGAGCGCGATGTTGGCAGCGCCGATGCGCGGGCGGACACCACCGGCTCGGCGCCGACCTTCGGCGGGGAGCTCCTGCCCCGAGGGTGGATCGCCGCGCCGATCACCGACGCGAGCGGTGCGGTGCACCGCGCGGTGGTGGCAGTGGGGGCACCGGGCGCCACCTACAGCCTCGAGGACGAGTCGGTCCTCACCGTCCTCGCGCAGATGGCGTCGGTGGCACTGCGAAATGCCCGCCTCTACGGCGAGGTCCTCGAGAACGAGCAGCGCCTCGAGACCGTGGTGGACTCCTCGCCGCTCGCGATCGCCGAGCTGCGCCCGTCGGGGGAGGCCCAGTGGTGGAACAGGGCTGCCGCGGCGCTCTTCGACTGGCCGGACCGGTCCGCGCCGCGCCGGATCCCGGTACGGCCAGGCTCCGAGCTGGTGATTGCCGGCCTCATCGACTCGTCGTTCAACGGCAGACCGATCACCGGCGTCGCACTGCCGATCACCGGCTCGGGTGGCCAACCCCTCGAGTTGTCGGTCTCCGCCTCACCGCTCGGCCCCGCGGGCGCGGTCAGCAGCGTGCTCGTGGTCGCAGAGGACGTGACCGCTCGCCAGCGGATGCTCGAGCAGCTCCATCAGGCCGAGCGCCTCCAGGCCATGTCGCGGATGGCCGGAGCCCTCGCGCACGACTTCAACAACCTGCTCACGGTGATCCTCGGGTGCGGCGATTCCCTCATGCACCGGATCGGTGACGACGAGGACCTGGGCCCCGACGTCGCTGCCATCCATCGTGCCGGGACGCGTGCTGCGGCGCTCACGAGCCAGCTGCTGCGCATCGGTGGGCAGCGCCCTGCCGTGGAGCCCGAGCTCGTGCGGCTCGACGAGGTGATCACCGCCATGGAGCCGATCCTCGCTGGCGCGCTCGGCGAGCACTCGCGCCTGCGCATCAGCGCCGCAGCGGGAGAGTCGATCGTGCGGATCGACCCGGCCGAGCTCGAACGGTGCCTCTTGAACCTCGTCATCAACGCGCGCGACGCGATGCCCGACGGCGGGACGTGCACGGTCAGGAGCGCGCGCATCCTCGCGCCGGACGGGCTGCGCGGCAGCGAGCTGGTGGCCCTCTCGGTCTCCGATGACGGCACTGGCATGGACGACGAGACGGCAGCGCACTGCTTCGAACCGTTCTTCACGACCAAGGGCCGGGCGCGTGGGACGGGGCTCGGGCTCGCCGCGGTGCACGCCATGGTCTCCCAGGCAGGTGGTGACGTGCGGGTGGCGACCTCGCGGGGGGAGGGGACGACCTTCACGATCACGCTGCCGGTCGTGGCGGACGTCGCGGGCCCGACGGCGTCAGGTCCAGCGCGCGACGGCGGAGTGGCGGGCGCCCCCAATCGCTCTGGAAGGCTGCTGGTCGTCGACGACGAGCCGGAGGTGCGCCGCCTGGTCGTCCGCCAGCTCGAAGCAGCCGGCTACGAGGCCCTCGCCGCGGCCAATGCCGGCGATGCCTTGCAGCTGCTCGCCTCCCACGGTCCAATCGACCTCTTGGTGACCGACGTCGTCATGCCGGGCATGAACGGGATCGAGCTCGCCAACGCCGTCCGGCTGTCCTTTCCAGGAATGAAGGTGCTCTTGGTGTCGGGTCATCTCGACGACGAGTCGCGTGCGATGGGATCGCGTCTTGGAAACGCCGTCATCGTCACCAAGCCCTTTTCGTCCGACGAGCTCGCGCGGGCGGTGCGCACACTGCTCGGTCCGTCGAGACCGCGGCCCTAGCGCGGCCGGACGGCGCGCGCGTCGGCGCGCGCCGACGCGCGGTGGTGCGTTCGCGCTGTGTTCGCGCGAGGGCCGTGCGAAGAGCGCGCCGTTCATGGCTCGAAGCGATAGCCGACGCCGCGCACCGTCTGGATCCAGCAGTCGCGCTGCTCTGTGCGGCAGAGCTTCTGGCGGATGCGCCGGACGTGCTCGGTGACGGTGCCGGCTTGCTGGCACGCAGAGGACGAGCCCCACACGTGGCTCAGCAGCTCTTCTCGATCGAAGACCTGGCGAGGTGCGGATGCCAAGAACACGAGGAGATCGAACTCCTTCATGGTCGTCTCGACGAGCTCATCGCGCAGGCGCACCTCACGCGCGACGGTGTCGATCTCGAGATCGCCGAACTGCAGCACGCGAGGCACGGGGGGCACCTTGGGCGCGTGCTCGGCCCGGCGCAGCACGCTCGCGACGCGAGCGGAGAGCTCGGGTCCTGAGAAGGGCTTCACCACGTAGTCATCTGCGCCGAGGCGGAGACCCTGCACCCGGTCGGACTCGCTCATCTTCGCCGAGACGATGATGACCGGGACGTCGCTGTGCCGCCGGAGATCGGCAAGGACGTCGAAGCCGTCTTCATCTCTCAGCACGAGATCGAGGAGCACGAGGTCAGGGGTGGCATCGGCGAGCGCCGCCTTCACCTCGCCGGCGCTCGCGGCCTCCGAGGCGCTGTAGCCCTCGCCCTCGAGCATCCGCACGAGGGCTCGCCGGACGTCCGGATCATCGTCGACCACGAGGAGCCGGCCCAGCGACGGCCGCCGGCGGTGGTGCTCGTCGACTGCTACCACGGTGACCCCCATGCCGTTCTCGTCGTCAGCCGTTTCCCGGCGGTCCCCGTTGCCAAGTGTACTCACGGGTCTACGTGCTGCCCGCTGGCGTGGTGTAGGAGACCGTCGCCATGGGTGAGCGCCAGTTCGCCCCGAGGTAGGCGACGACCACATAGGTGTAGGTGGTCCCCGCGGCGAGCCCGCTGTCGAGGCACGGGCCCGCCGTCGCGCTCGTGCACACGGTGGTCGCCGTGGTGGTGGGGTCACGGACCACCTCGTAGCGAGTGCCGCTCGGCTCCGGCGGGTTGGACCAGTCGATGTCGACCGAAGACGTCGAGACCTCGGTCGCCTTCACGCCAGTCGGTGCAGCGAGGGGGTCCGCCTTGGCGACCGCATATGTGTGCGTCGTGCTCGTCGCAGCGAAGTACGCCCACGCGGTGCCGGTCGTCGCGAGGAGGAAGGCTGCGACCACCACGAATGCCCACGGGTAGGGGTGGTGGCCGCCGTCGTGGCTCGAGACGTGGCGGGCCCATCGGGCTCTGCGCCACGGCGTGCGTGCCGAGGTGAACAGCGACATCCGCTTGCGACCGTGGCGCGCGGCTTCCGTGGCGTGGCGCGGGGTCACGAGTGCACTGTGACGTCGACGGGGATGTGGAACGAGGCGTTTTGGCATGTCGTGTTCGATGTGCTCGCCATCGAGGCGCCTGTCGGCACTGTGACCGTCTGCACGCCGTGCGCGAGGGAGATGTCGAGCCCGCTTGCCACGCTCGCCGAAACCGAGACACCGGCGGAGGAGGCCGTGCATCCACTGCCGCCGCCGACGACCGTGATCGTGCCGTCCTCGGTGACTCCCGTCACCGTCACCTGGTAGCCGTTCGGATTTGTGAGCGTGAGCCGCAGGTCGGCCGAGTGGCCGGGTGAGAGCTCCTTTGTCGCTGGCGGTGTCCCTGTAGCCGGCTGGACGACAGCAGGGGCGATCTGTGACACCGCGACGTCGCCGACTCCAGCACCGCTCGAGGTGAAATAGGCGACGGCGGTCCCTGCGCCCATCCCGACGACGAGAACAGCCGCCGCCCAGACGGCGAGGGGCAGCCGCCACCAAAAGCGTCGGTAGGCGGGGTAGCGCCTGCGCTTCGCGGGGGAGCGCAGCGCATGGCGCGCGCCGGCATGCTGTGAGCGGCGGGCGTTCACGAGCACCCCGTGCGCTTCGTCTGGAGACGGAAGCACGTGCGCTCGGCGGACGTGTTCGGCGTGCTGCGCATTCCTGTACCTCGACGGTGATGAGGTCGCGCGACCCTGGTCGTGAGCACGGTCCCTTCGGGTTCCTCACCCCGGGGTCGGTTGCCGGGCCACGAAGACGACGCTCCGTGCACCGGTTCGACGACCGTTGCAACCTCGGCGGACCATGCGAGCTGACCGGGCGGCTACGAGGAGGTCGCTGTGACCTTCAGCTCCGGCGTGTGGCTGTTGCAGCTGGTCTGTGTCGCGCTGGTCGAGTTCACGAGTTGGACCGTGTATGTACCGCTGTGGTGGTTCGTGGTGGCGTTCGAGTGCGGACCGATTGTGATACCCGTCAGCGACACGGTCATCGTTGTCGTGTCGGAGTTGCTCGCAGCGGGCGCAGTTGCGCCTGTGCCGATCGCGAACCAAGAGGCCTTGCACCCCGTGATCACCGTGAGCACACCAGTAGCTGTGTATTCCGCTGTGCCGCTCGACGCTGTTTTCGCCACAGCGATCGTCACACTGGCCAGATGCGTCATCGCTTCCGTCTTGTTCGTTACCGTCCAGGTATAACCTGCATAGCTCTCGTTTGTTGTGCCAGGAGTCGAGGGCAGCAGTGCGCTCGGTGGCGAGCCGGTTGTGTTCTTGTAGTGGAACGCCGCCGTCCCTGCCGAGACTGTGAATGTCCCCGTAGTGTTGATGGAGCCGACGGTCGTGCTGCCCTTTCCGGTGCCGGTGGTCGAGAAGTACGCGGCCGCAATGCCACCGGTGCCCAGGCTGACGCCGAGGACGGCGCCGATGACGGTCAGTTTCGTGCTGAATCTCGGAAGCTTCACTGTTCCTTCCCTTTCTTCGTGAACCGGTCGCACGTATCTGTTCGTGTTCCGGTGCTGCGCAATGGGCGCTCGACGTTCGTCATGTCACCTGCCGATTCCCCCGCGACCGGTCGCCCGGGGAGGGGACGCGGGAGCCCGATTGAGAGATCTCAGCGATCCTGCCGTAGGCGCGCACGTGTGCTCCGTTGACCAGGTTCGCCGTGACGTCTCGGCCAGGTGCCTCGACCAGACGGGTCGCCCAGGGATGGGGAGGGAGGAGCCACAGCATGCAGACCGCAAGCAGTGACCATCGGACGATGCCCGAGTGGAGCGCGTAGAAGATGTCGAAGCGCTTGGTGGGGTTCACGAGGTGAATCAAGTGCCCGGCGCCGATCATCACGCCGGACGCGATCCCGAGCACGAAGACGAGGCTTACCAGCGCCAGCATCGTGGACTTCCACAGCGGCATCCGCTGCGCGCTGACGAGCCGGTGGTCTGCGGCGTGCGCAGGACCGCGCCTGGGGCCTGGATGCTCACGGTGCCGGCGGTGCAGTGCCGCGTGGCGGTGGAAGCCGTGCCGCGCCTGACGGACGTGACGCGACACCGTTGCATGCACAGGCGGTGACCCTGCCGAGCCGAGGCCAGTGCCCGCTGGTGCAGCGTCTTGCAAGCGAGCGTCGTGGAGGAGCCCGTCGACCGAAGAGGCGAGACGTAGCGCCGGCGCGCGGCGACGAGCGGGCGTTTCGTCGAGTGACTCCTGTCGTCGTGCCATGTCCCTGCTCCTCTTCACGCGCTGGGGGTCGCCGGCCTCATATGGTCACCGACGCCGTGCTGGCCCGAGCTCGACGGCGGCGGGGGGTACCGGCCGGCCGAGGAGGAAGCCCTGGACGATGTCGCAGCCGAGGTCTTGGACCACGTCGAGCTCGTCGTTCGTCTCGACGCCCTCTGCGACGACTTCGAGGCCGAGGTCGTGGGCGAGCCGGACGACCGCTTGCATGATCCGGGTGTCACCGTGGTCGGCGACGTCTTTTACGAAGGTCCGGTCGACCTTCAGCTGGTCGACGGGCAGCCGGCGCAGGTAGGCGAGCGACGAGTAGCCCGTGCCGAAGTCGTCGATGGCGATCTGCACACCGAGGTCCTTGAGGACCGAGAGGGTGGCTTCGTGGTCGGCGTCCTCGCTCAGGAGTACCGTCTCGGTGAGCTCGAGCATGAGCGAGGAGGCAGGCATCCCGGTGTGCTCCAGCACGCGGGTGACGCGGCGGACGAAGTCACGGTCGTCGAGCTGACGGGCGGAGACGTTCACGGCCATGCGGGGCACCACGCCCATCACGGCGGCCCACGCCATGGCCTGGCGGCAGGCCTCTTCGAGCACCCATTCACCGATGGTGATCATCAGGCCGGACTGCTCCGCGATGGGGATGAACTCGAGCGGCAAGACGATGCCCTTGTCGGGGTGCTCCCAGCGCAAGAGCGCCTCGAAGCCCATGACGTGCCTCTGGCGAGAGTCGTAGAGGGGTTGGTAGACGAGGCGCAGCTCGTCCTGTTCGATCGCTCGATGCAGGTCGCTGGTCGTGGCGAAGCGTGCCACTCGCGGGCTGTCGTCGATCTCGGCCACCGCCACCCGGTTGCGCCCGGCGCGTTTGGCGCTGTACATGGCGGCGTCGGCCTGGCCGAGCACCTCATCGGCTCCCTTCCCCGGATACCGAACGCTCGCCATCCCAGCGCTCACGGTGAGCCGGACATCGCTGCCGGCTACCGCCATCGGTGCTGCAGCGGAGACCCGGAGCACCTCCGCGCGGTGCTGGCCCTCGACTGCAGGGTTGGTGAGGCCCTCGATGAGGACGACGAACTCGTCGCCGCCGAGGCGGGCCACCATGTCGCCGGGGCGGACGTTCGCGCTGAGACGAGCGCCCAGCTCCACGAGCACCGCGTCACCGCACGCATGGCCGTAGACGTCGTTTATGACCTTGAAGTCGTCGATGTCGACGAACACGACCGCGATTCCCCCAGGTTGGCGGGAGAGCCGAGCGAGGGCTCGGTCGAGCTGGTCCAAGAAGAGCGTGCGGTTCGCGAGGCCGGTGAGCGGGTCGTGCAGCGCGAGGTCGGCAAGGCCCCGGTGGAGCGACTCGATCTCCGCGTCGAAGCGCTTGGCCATGTCGACGAGGCTCGCATGACTGCTCTTCACCACCATGGCCGTCGCATCGCGCACGATCGCGGTGCCGACGCCCAGATGTCGGGCCTCCTCTTCGATCACCTTGCAGGTGATGTCGCTCCACCAGAAGTTCAGCTTGGTGAGCAAGGTCACCGAGAGATGGACGATCGTTCGCGGTGGCCGGCGCTCACGTTCGCACGTGAGGTCCTCGGGTTCGCTCGGGTGCTCGGGTTCGCTCGGGTGCTCGGGGCCGGCTCCGTTCGGGAAGGCAGCCTTGTCCAGCGCGCGCGGCACCGCTGACGCCGAGCTGCTGGTGACCTTGGGCAGCACGCCCACGGGACCGAGGGTCTCGGCGAACTTCTGTGCCACGAGCTCGCGCTGGGCGGCGGCCAGCCCGACCGAGGCGATCGTGGAACGATCCTTCAGGTTCGCGACCTCGCCCGTCTGGAGCCAGCGCACGATCGAGAGGGTGCCGAGGGAGGTGACGTCCCAGAGGGGGTCTGTGCGCCACGCGCCGTCGACCCGCCCGCTGACGGTCTCGAGGTAGCGCGCCTGGCACTGGGCGAGGATGTCGGCGTCACGCGCTGCGAGCGCGCCAGCGAGCGCGAGGTGGTCCGCGCTCCTCGTACCCGTGACCACGCCTCCAGAGCCGTTCGCCGAAGGCGTGGCCACGGGTCGGCCGTTGGCCCCCGTCGACGTCATGATCGCCAACATCGGCACGAAGCGCCCGACGCTTGATCTTTTCCCTGCTGAGGGCGCTACGCGGTCCGACCTGGTCTGGAACCTGGGTGTTCGGTGCGTTTTTCAGGGACGTCTGCGTCTTCCGAGCGACGTGTGCTTGGAACGTGCGGTCTTGGAGCGTTCAATGCGCCTCGCGCAAGCGGGTGCAGACCGCCTGCATGGCTTTCGCGTGCAACTTGCAGGCCCTGCTCTCGCTCACCCCGAGCCGCGCGCCGATCTCCTTCAGGGTCCGGTCCTCGAAGTAGTACATGAAGAGCACGTCCTGCTCGCGCTCGGGAAGCGACGAGATGGCCGCACGCAGCATGCGGGTCTCCTCGGCGCGCTCGAACGCCTCGGCAGGATCGTCAGTGACGGCGACGAGCTGTTCGACCCATTCGTCGAGCTCGACCAGCTGTCCGCGCGAGAGCTCGGCCGTGAGGGCATGGAAGGCGGCTGCGGTGAGCCCGAGCTCCTCGCGCACCTCCTCGGTCGTTGGCGCCCGCATGAGCCGCGCCTCGAGCGCGCCGGCAGCATCTGCGAGCGCGCGTTGACGAGCGCGCAGCGACCGCGGCGTCCAATCGGCGGCCCGCACCGCGTCGAGGATGGCGCCGCGGATGCGCGGCACGGCGAACGTCTCGAAGCGGACCTGTCGAGCAGGGTCGAACCGCTCGATCGCGTCGATCAGACCGAAGACGCCGTGCTGGGACAGCCGTTCACGCTCGACGTGGCGGGGGAGTGACCCCTTTAGTCGCGAGACCACGAAACCGACAAGTGAGAGGTACGACTCGACCAGTGCGGTTCGGTCAGACTTGTGGCGTTGCGAGAGGTACCGAGTCCACAGCTCGTCTCTCGTGTCGGCCACCGACGTCCGGCGGTACTGCCATGGGACCAGCTCGCCACGCGCGGGCGCCGCGATGTACGTCATCCCCATCACCCCTATCCCAGGCCACGACCGAGAGGGCCGTGGTCTCCCGCCTCGAAGAATAGGGAGGCCGGAGCGAAAGTGCAACCGACGCTGCCGTCGACGTGCAACCGTGCGCGCCATGCCACGCGGCGGGGTCTCGTGGCGCCGGTCACATGGCGCCGGTCACATGGCGCCGGTCACATGGCGCCGGTCACATGGCCGGCACGCGTCGGCGAGCCTCAGGCGACGGAGCGGTCGTCCGGGCCTCGCCCGGAGGGCTCGAGCAGCGACGAGAGATCGGCGTCGCCTGCCGCGGCCTTGTTCGCCGCCATGACGTCGTCCCACAGCTCCTTTCGATAGACGCGGCGGTCAGGCGCGTCCACCCCGATGCGGACGTAGCGTCCGACTGGCCTGATCACGGTGATCGTGAGGCCGTCGGCCATGTTGGGGCCCTCGAGCGTCAGGCTGGGATTGCCCTTGGTGAGCGAGGCCAGCCCCACGCGAAGCCCGTTGCCCACCACGACGGACTCGCCGACGCGCCGGTTGAAACCGATGGTCGCCTGCGCCTGGATCGAGGGGTGCCCGCTGCGTGCGACTTCCACGCGGGCCTCCTCCTCGTCGATCTCGACGGAGATGGGTGCGCCGATCTCGAATCGTGCTTCGGTCTCGGAGACCGCGCTGGCCGAGACCCGGACAGGGGGGTCGACGCCCGGTGCTTCGATGCAGAGCCAGACCTTTCGGTCGGTGACCGAGAGCACGCTCAGCTGGATGCCGTCTTCGATGACGATCGACTCCCCGGCTCGTCGGTTGAGCACCAGCATGCATACGTCCCCTCACGCCACCGAAATTCCCGGTCGCCGCCGCGCCCAGGCTATCCGCTCGGAAGGCGATCTGGAGGAACGGCGGGCCGTTGGGCTCCTGAGGGGGTGATCGTTCGAACGAGTGGCCGAGGTGGCCGCGGGGACAGTGCTCGTCAGTGCGTGGTGCTCGTCAGTGCTTGGTGCTCGTCAGTGCGTGGTGCTCGTCAGTGCTTGGTGACGAGCTCGGCGACGACCGCTGCCCAGCGTTCGGGCGTCGCAGGCTCTTCGTCCAAGCAGGCGATCGGGATACCGAGCGAGAGGATGGATGCGGGCGTCGCGGTCGCGTCGACGTCGGTCATGACGAGCGCGTCCACGCCGCCGATCGCGCCGACCCAGCGGCGGACGTCGTCGGGCTTGGTCGTCGCACCGACCATGGCCCACACGCACGACGGACGCAGCGCGCGCAGCACCTCGCGCGTCCAGCTCTGTGTCGTCCCCATGGGTGGCGCGTAGACGGCGACCACGGCCACCTTGTCCCGCCGCCAGCCGGGGTGCAGCGCGGACGCCTGTGTCGCGGTCCGTGCCCGGCACTCTGCGGGAGCGTGACGGTCGCTCGCGCTCGGCGAGGCCACGACGACCTCGTCTTCGGGGCAGTCGACGGCAAGGGCGATCGCTTGGGCCATCGGCCGGACCATGCCGGCGGTCCCGACGACGGCGACGAGGCCCCCAGGGTCGGCGGGGAGCGGCGGCGGCGATGGCAGCGATGCGAACACCGCTTCGAGGAGGGGGCGGTCGGGATCCGCCGCAGTGCGTGGCAGGAGCTCGTCGGGAAAGCCTGCTGCCCGCAAGAGGTCCACGATCGCGGCATCGAGGTCGGGCGGGCCGCCGAGCTCCACTGCCGACGCGGGCTCCTGCGCCGTCGGCGTGTGGTCAGCGGTCTCCTGGGCCACAGGCTCCGCGATGGCCGGCTCCGCGATGACGGTCTCCTGGGCTGCCGCCGGCGCCGGTGATGGCCCAGGAGCCGCGGCGGGTCCCGCTCCGGCTGCTGCATCTGGTGCATCCGGGGCCGGTGCGGCGGCGCCGGGCACTGTGGCGCTGGGATCCTCGGGGGCGACAGGCGCCTGCTCGTAGAGCCCGACGAGGGAGAGCTGGGCCGGCGTGCGCTCACCAGGCGCGCGCCCGCGCGGGTCTGAGAGCGGCGCGTCGCCCGCGCCGGCGGCACGCGGCACGTCGGCAAGATCGAGGGGCCGGACCACCGCCGGTCTGCGTGGGGGCTGGAGCCTTCCCGGATCGGGCCGGTACGCACCGGGCTCTTCTCCGAGCGAGCTGGCGACCTCGGAGAGCACCTCTCGGAACGCCTTGTGGTGCTCAGGTGCCGGACGAGGGGCGCCGACCGTCTCGCTCCGCCGTCCAGGCTCCACGAGGTGTCGCAGCGGGCTCTCTGGGCGCACGCGCACCGACGGCGTCGCGTCTCCGTTCCCGTTCCCGTTGTCGCCCGGTCGAGCGTTCGAAAGGCCTCTCGCCGCAAGGCCGTTCGAGGAGTGGCCGTTCGAGGAGTGGCCGTTCACGGCGGCGGTGCTGAGCTCCGCTTCGTCCTCGGTGGCTTCGACCAACGCGCGGAGCGGGGTGGTCATCATGGCGCGTCGAGACGTGAACCCGTTCTGGCGAGCGGATGTCTTGTCGGCTCCCCGCGCCCCGTGCACGAGCGCAGTTGGTGCCGTCGCGCCTCCTGCGCCGACACGTAGCGCTGGCTCCGCGCCTGCGGCGCTCGCCGCCTCCAAGGTGTCAGGCGTCGCCACGGGCGCGCTCTCGTCGACGGTGATGACGTACACCTCCTTGGCGAAGAAGCCCAACAGGCCGCCCTTTCGCCGCCGCTCGGGCGGCCGGATACGAGCAGGACCGCGCTCGTCGATCACCTGCTGGAGCAGCTGCTGGAGGTCCGGACCTTCATAGACCGTCTCGCGCGCCATCGCTCGGGTCCTCTCTACGACCGAGATGCACACGGAAGCATCGACCACCGTGGCCCCCATCTGGCCACGAAGACCACGCCCGGCATATGCCGGCACGCGAGGCAAACGATAGTCGTTCTCTCCGAGTGAAAACAAGGGGTCAAGTTTTGAGAGCCCCTGGCCGATAACAGCGGCGGGACGTTCGCGTAACACCGAACGAGGGATGGGAACAGTGGCCGAAACCGCGCATGCTGCCGCGCGCCAAGAAGACGATGAGACCGCGGCGCTCTGGCGAGAATTCAAGCGTGGGAGCGATCGTTCGGCGCGCGAGCGGCTGGTGCACCTCTACTACCCGTTGGTGAAGCACGTGGCGCGTAATCTCGCGCCGACGTTCTTCCGCCATGCCGCGGTCGATGATCTCGAGGGGTACGGCGCCGTCGGGCTCATCGACGCGATCGACCGGTACGACCCCGATCGCGGCGTGCAGTTCTCGACGTTCGCCGTGCACCGGATCCGTGGTGCGATCTACGACGGGATCCGCGCGGCTGACTGGGTGCCGCGCTCGGTGCGCCGAAAGGCGCGCGAGATGAACCAGGCCCATACCGATCTCTACGCGCTCCACGGCCGCCCACCCACCGAGCAAGAAGAGGCCAAGGCGCTCGACGTGAGCGTGGCGGCGCTGCGTTCGGGCAAGATGCAGGTCGCGGTCGCGGGGCTCGCCTCTCTCGACGGGTTCAGCGCGGAGGACGGGACCACTGCGGAGCCGGCAGCGATCGACGACGTCGATCCGCTCGGCGCCTACCTCGCGAGTGAGAAGCGTCAGGCGGTGCGCACCGCCGTCGCCCGGCTCTCAGAGCGCGAACGAACCGTGGCCGTGATGAGCTTCGGTCAGGGCATGACCCTCGCGGAGATCGGCCGCACCCTCGGGGTGACCGAGAGCAGGGTGTGCCAGATCCGCGCCAGTGCCCTCGCGCACCTGCGCGGCTACATGCACGCGGCGGGCATGGGTCCAGAAGGAAGCGAAGAGCGGCCACTGGCCGCGGCGGGCACCAGGGGCTGATGAGAGGTGCGAGGGGCCGCACAGGTGCTCGCGTGCAGGTGCGACGCCAGCCCGTCTCACGGTCTCGCCACCAGCCCGTCTCACGGTCTCGCCACCAGCTCGAGGTGAGCGTCACGAGCGACTGACACCGTCGAGACGCACCCCCTCGCCCTGCCCGCGGCCATCGGCGGGTCCTGCGTCCCAAGGACGGCAGGTCGGAGCTCGACGCGCTCGGCGAGGCGCGCCACGCACTGGTGCGCGCGCTGCGCCAGGAGCCTCGGCGAGTCGTCGTTCAAGAAACTCGCCCCACGTGCCGATGTCCCTCCCAGTCTCAGGATGCGTAAGGACGCGCGTCGGGGACCAGAGGGAGACGCCCATGATCGTGGTGACGACGCTCAAGGGTGAGCGGCTTGCGATCAACGACGAACTGATCGAAAGGGTCGAGGACGACAATCCGACGCGGGTCATCCTGACCTCTGGCACGTGCTACATGGTGGCCGAGACGGTCGAAGAGGTCGTTCGTCGCTGCCAGGAGGACCGAGCGCAGGTCCAAGCGATCGCACTCCGCCATGCCGCCCAGATGGGGGAGGGTGCAGGGCACGGGTACCACGCGGTGGACCCGGCCGGCCTGCACCGCTCGAGGGCCGGCCAGGAATCGGACGAGAACATCGTGCGCTTCGACCGGTTCACCACCCCGACGGACGATCCGCGATGAAGGATCGCCTCACGCCGATGGCAATCGGCGCCGCCCTCGCCTGCGTGCTCCTCTCCATGATCATGGACGGTGGCAACCCCGCGGTCCTCATCAAGCCGGCGCCGCTGATCCTCGTGTTCGGCGGCACGTTCGCCGTCTCGCTCGCCGGGCTCTTCAAGAAGGATCTGAAGAGCGTGAAGCAGATCTTCAAGCAGGCCATGGGGAGCGCCACGCCCGACATGGATGCGTCGATCGAGGCGATCGTCAACCTCTCGAAGGTGGCCAAGCAGAGCAACGTGATGGCGCTCGAGAACCACGTACGGGCTGTGGACGACCAGTTCTTGCATCTTGGCATCCAGCTCGTGGTCGATGGGAGCAACTCGGAGGAGATCCGCGACATCCTCCAGAACGAGATCGACGCCATGCAGGAGCGCCACAAGGCCGGTGCCAAGTTCTTCACCGACATGGGCGGGTTCGCACCCACGCTCGGCATCTTGGGCACCGTGATCGGGCTCGTCCACGTCCTCGGGAGCCTCTCGAACCCCGGCGCCCTCGGCCCGGCGATCGCCTCGGCCTTCACCGCCACGTTGTGGGGGGTGCTGTCGGCCAACATCTTCTGGCTGCCGATCGCGAACAAGCTCCAGCGGGTGAGCGCGCTCGAGGCCCACGTCAAGCAGATGCAGGTCGAAGGGCTCCTTGCGCTCCAAGCAGGCGGGTCGTCGCGGGTGGTGCGCCTGCGGATGGAGGCATTCCTGCCCTCCGGTGCACGTGAGGACGCCTTCCCTGACCGGCGCAAGGACCAGGAGGCAGCCTGATGAGCCGGCGGCGCAAGAGCGGGGGCCACGGCGGCGAGCACGGACCAGGCATGGAGCGCTGGCTGCTCACGTACTCCGACATGATCACCCTGCTGCTCGCCCTCTTCGTCATCCTCTTCGCGCTGAGCACCATCAACGTCCGCAAGTTCAAGCTGTTCGAACAGGGCCTGTCCTCGGCCTTCAACGACAAGGTCCTCACGACGAACTCCGGGGGCAACGGCCTCCTCCCGAAGTCCAACAGCCTCGTGCCGAACGCCAAGACGACCAGCAGCACGCCCGTCGCCACAGTCGCGCAGACACACACAGGGCAGGCATCACCGGCGCTCGAAAAGATCGCGGCCAGCGTCACCCAGGCACTGCAATCGGCAGGCCTGAGCCAGTTCGCCAGCACCCAAGTGGAGCATCACGGCGTGGTGATCCAGATGCTCGCGGACAAGACGTACTACGCGTCCGACTCGGCCACACTCGGCACCACCGGCGACGCCGTCGTCGACACCATCGCGTCGGTGCTGAGGACGATCCCGAACGACGTCGAGGTGCAGGGCTACACCGACAACGAGCCGGTGCTCGGCGGTGCGTACACGTCGAACTGGGAGCTCTCAGCGGTGCGTGCCGTGAACGTCGTACGGCGCCTCGTGACCGTGGACGGCATCACACGGAACCGCTTGACTGCGGTCGGCTTCGGTTCGACGCATCCGATCGCGCCGAACACCACCACAGCGTCCAGGGCGCAGAACCGCCGTGTCGACGTGGTGATCCTGACATCGACGCCGACCATCCCCAACACTTCCAGCGCGGGAGGAAAAGTGACATGACGATCGTCCCCGACACCGGCAGGAAGCTTGGGGCCGCGGGTGTGTCCCCCTCGGCGCGCGGTGGCGGTTCCGGCGCGCCGCTCCCCGCCACCGTCACCACCACCGCTGCCGCCCGCCCGCTCCAGGTGCGCCCGCCCAGCCGTGAAGAAGACCAGAAGAACCAGAAGAAGCAAGAGACGACATCCTCGGGGAAGAAGAAGGGCGGGAAGAAGAAGCTCCTCCTCGTGCTCCTCGTCGTGGTGGTGCTGGGCGCCGGCTTCTACTTCGTGAAGCTGAAGCCCCATCCCGTCTACAAGTCAGGCCAGCCCGTGCCCAACGGCAAGGTGGTCTCGATCGGGCCCATCACCGCCAACACAGCCGACGGCCGCCTCGTCCAGGTGCAGATCGCCCTCCAGCTCTCCGCCGTCGCCAACACGAAACAGGAGGCGACCGACGCCCCCCAGCTCACGAACACCGTCATCAGCGAGCTCGCCAACTTCACCTACGCCCAGCTCCTCACGAACGCGGCCCGGACGACGCTGCAATCCCAG
Organism: Actinomycetes bacterium; assembly: GCA_021810205.1. GTDB lineage: Bacteria > Actinomycetota > Acidimicrobiia > Acidimicrobiales > RAAP-2 > JAJYVT01. The sequence continues at coordinate 6,859 of JAJZJC010000034.1, read as the reverse complement.
CTCCTCGCCGCCTTCCAGAAGATCATGGGCACCGTCGACGGCGCCGCGCAGCAGGTGAACGCCGTCTACTTCACCAGCTTCATCCTCCAGTGAGCCGGTGCGGGCGACGAGGCGAGATCGTGGCAAAAGCTGCTTCAATTCCGCGCCGCCGGTGCCGATGATCCGGGTGTGGAACCAGAGACCCGCGCCACGCTCGAGCGCCTCGCGCTGTGCCTGGGCCAGCAGGTCTCGGCCCTCCGGCACCTCTGCTTCAAGTTCGAGATCCAAGAGGTCGTGCTGACCAGCGGTCGCCAGAAGTGGTTGGGTGAGACCACGGCCGAGCTCGAACGGGCGGTCGACGCGCTCCACGAGACCGACAAGGCCCTGCGCGAGGCCCTTGCCACTGCTGCCGTCGCGGTGTCGCTCTCGCCCGAGTCCACGGTGCGCGAGGTGGCCGCCGCAGTGCCCGAGCCCTGGAGCTACGTGCTCGAAGAGCACCGAAAGGGCATGCAGGAGCTGCTCGACCGGGTGGGCCAGCTCAGCAAGACGAACCGTCAGCTCTTGGCCCGCGGGCATGCCGCCACCCTGGCGGCGATGTCCTTCCTGGGGGCCCAGGTGTCCTCTGGCTACGACGCGAGCGGGCGCCCATCGCCGGCGACCGGCAGCGTCGGCCTGCTCGACGCGAGGGCCTGAGGATGACACAGGCGCTCGGGATCGCCGCGTCGTCGGTCAACGCCGACATGACCGCCATCGACACCCTGGCGCAGAACATCGCGAACGCCCAGACCCCGGGCTACATCGCCGAGACGGCGAACCTGAGCTCGGTGCCCGGCGGCGCCGGCGACCGCGTCGGCAGTGGCGTCCAGGTCCTCTCGATCACCCAGGCGACCAACGCGCTGCTCTCGGCGAACAACTGGCAGGCCCAGGGGGCGCTGTCCAACCTGAGCGCCCTCCAGGAGTCGCTCTCGGCGATCGAGAACGTCTTCCCGCTCCCGACCCAGGCAGCGGGCTCTACGTCTGCGACATCGGGGTCGGGCATCTCCGGCCTTCTCTCGAGCTTCTGGTCGGCGTGGGACGCGATTGCCCAGAACCCCTCGTCGCTTGCCCCGAGGACCGAGGCCGTGGACGGCGCGCAGGGGCTCGTGACAGCGCTCCATCAGGCTGCCACCCAGCTCACGCAGATCACACAGCACACGGTCACCCAGCTGACAGACCAGCTCACCCAGGTGAACTCGCTGCTCGCGCAGGCGGCACGCCTGAACCACTCCATCGTCGCCCAGGGCAGCGGGGCTGCGTCGGCTTCGCTTTCCGACCAGCTGCGCGCGGTGATCGACACACTGTCGAAGTTCGCCGGTGCCGACGTGCAGATGCAGTCCGACGGGACGGCGACGATCTCGATCGGCGGCATGGCGGTGGTCCAAGGGTCCACAGCCGTCACGCTCACAGTGGTGGCGCAGCAGTCGACCGCTACGGGGAGCTCAGGGTATGGGATCGAGCTGAAGAGCACGTCGGGCACGGGAGTGGTGGTGCCGGTGAGCAGCGGCTCGATCGCGGGCCTCCTCTCGACGGTGAACACCTACCTCCCGGCGGTCCGCAAGGAGCTGAACGGTGTCGCGCAGGCGCTCGCGACAAAGGTGAATTCCACCCTGAAGACAGCCTTCCTGCCGACAGGTGCGCCGGCGGCTGGCACCGTGTCGACACCGACGCCGCAGCACTGGCAGATGTTCACGAACGGCGCAGGCAGCACAACCGGGATCACCGCTGCGAACATCACGGTGAACAAGACAATGGAGCAGACACCGTCGCTCATCGCGGTGTCTCGGTCGAGCACACCCAGTGCTGCCAAGAACACAGGTGCCGTCGCCCAGAAGATGGCCGAGCTCGGGACCACACCGAAAGGCCCCGATGCCACCTACCAGACGCTCGTCGAGAACATCGGTGCGGCGACCCAGAGCGTGAACGACCAGCTGCAGGCGCAGACAGCAGTCGCCACCCAGGCCACGCAGGCGCTCCAAGCCGTCTCGGGGGTGAACGTGACAGAAGAGCTCACCTCGCTGCTCACCTTCCAGCAGAACTACGAAGCCTCGGCCAAGGTGCTGACGACGGTCGACGCCACGGTCCAGGCACTGCTCCAGGCGGTGTGAGATGGGGATCGACGCCACCCTTCCGGTCGTGACGACGCCGAGCATCCTTGCGACCTCCATCCTGACCGACCTGGGCAACCAGCAGTCGGCCATCGCGTCCCTCGAGAACCAGCTCGCGACCGGTTCCGCCGTGACCGTTGCCTCGGACAACCCCCCCCAGGCCGCGAACATCCTCCAGCTCCAAGCCGGCGTGACCCGGGCGCGTCAGTACGCGACAAACGCCCAGGATGGGGTGAGCTGGCTGTCGCTCGCCAGCTCCACGGTGAGCTCGGTCATGACAGTGTTGAACAAGGTCCAGAGCGCAGTCCAAGGGCTCTCCGGCGACACGCTGTCGGGCAACGCCGCAGCCATCTCGGGCGTGAGCACCGTCGTGCAAGCAGCGCTGAAGCAGCTGCTCGACCTCGCCAACACCCAGTACGCGGGGCAGGCGATCTTCTCGGGCACCGGGACACCCACACGTGCCTACACAGCGACGACCGGCCTCTACGTCGGCGGTGGCACACCCCCTACGCGCACCGTCTCTCCCGGAAACCCGATCCCCGTCTCTGTCACGGGCTCCGCAGTCTTCGGGGCGACAGGCGCGACAGGGCTCCTCAGCATGACAGCAGGCAAGGGCCTCGGCATCCTCCAGCAGATGGTCGTCACACTCCAGAAGGGCACAGCGGCCGCGCTGACACGAGTCGGAAGGACACTATTCGGCAAGCTCCAAACTGCGATGGCAAGAGCGAACGCACAGGCAGGGAAGCTCGGTGCCGACCAAATTGCCATGCAAGGGTTCGCCTCCGAGGCGACCGCCTCGGTCACGGCCCTCCAGCAAGAGCTCGGCAACGCGCAGAACGTGACAATGGCCCAGGCGCTCACGAACCTCCAGCTCCAGGAGAACTCCTACCAGGCCGCCATGTACGTGACCTCGAAGATCGAGGGCATGAACCTCGTCAGCTACCTCGGATGACCCACCCCGAAACGACCTCGCAGCACTGGACGGAAGGGACCTCGACATGAGCATCGCATCCCCCGCGGCCGACCTGGCGGACGTGTCCGACGCCGGCGGCGAGGCGATCCCCCTTCCGGCGCTCGACGAGATCGCCGTGACCTTTGCCAGACCGCTCATCGGCCTTCCGCGCTCGACTCACTACGTGGTGCGCGCGCTCGGGCCGTCCTGGGAGCCATACGCCGCGCTCGTGTCGCTCGACGAGCCCGGCCTCGTCTTCATGATCGTGCCGCCGGCGGCGCTCTTCGACGACTACGTCATCGAGATCCCCGAAGAAGACGCCGCAGAGCTGGGCCTGGAAGCCGGCGACGACGCGGTCGTGTTCGTGATCGTGCGCCGTCACGGCGTCCCGACCCCCGTCGTGAACCTGGTGGCGCCGGTGGTGGTCAACCGCCGAACGCTCATCGCCGCCCAGGTGGTGCTCCAGGACTCCGGCTACGGGCTCATGGTGCCGGTCGACGCCGGCACCGCGCGGCCCGCCGCGGGCCGCGGAGCGAGCGGAGCTGCCATGACGCGTCCGGAGCCGGCCACAGTTCGTTCAAAGCTCCCGTAGACCGGTAGGTCGCCGCCATGGCCCCATCTCCGAAGCACTCCGTTCTTTGGTATGCCCCATTTCTGAACCATTCGGGCTACGGGGAGGAGGCTCGTGGGTTTCTGAGGGAGCTCAGCGCGCTCGAATGGCGAATTGCCGCCCTTTCCTCAGGCAATGAAGTTGCGGCGTTCGCCGAGCAAGCCCGGCACGCCCCCGAGATGCGTTACCTACGAGAAGCGCTCGAACGAGTACCGAAACCACCGGTCATCGCGGTGCTCCATCTTCCCGGCTATGCAGTCGGGAGAGTGCAAGCTGCGGCTGCCAGCGTGGCGCGGACGATGTTCGAGACGGACGGTCTGCCGGCGACATGGGTCGACAAGCTGAACACGCTCGACGAGGTGTGGGTCCCGAGCTCCTTCAACGTCGAGACGTTCCGCCGTGCAGGTGTCCGCGTACCGATCGCAGTGGTCCCAGGAGGCGTGGACTCCTCGGTGTACCGGCCGGGGCTCGAGCCGCTCGAGATCCCCGGGGTGACCGGGACGGTGTTCCTGGCCGTCTTCGTGTGGAGCCATCGCAAGGCTCCCGACGTGATCCTGCGAGCGTGGGCCGACGCCTTCAGCCCCGAGGACCAAGTCACGTTGGTGCTGCGGGCGTCCTCCCCTGGGCAGGACTCCGGGGACCCAACTGACACCATCGAGACGCTGGTGGACCAAGAGCTGGCTCGCCTCGGCACCGAGCGCTCGAACGTGGCGCCGATCGTGGTGCTCGGATCGACACTGCCCACAGAAGACATGCCCCGGCTCTACGCGTCGGCCGACGTCTTCGTCGGGGTCTCGAGAGGGGAAGGGTGGGGCCGCCCGCTCCTCGAAGCGATGGCGTGCGGGCTGCCCACGATAGGCACGAGATGGAGCGGCAACCTCGAGTTCATGACGGACGACAACAGCGTGCTCGTCGACATAGAGCAGCTTTCCGTCATCGATGACCGCATGGAAATCCCTTCTTTCCGCGGCCAGCGCTGGGCCGAGCCGTCGTGCCAGGGTCTTGCCGTGGCGTTCCGCCGGCTTGCCTTCGACCGAGAGCTCCGAGAAAGCATCGGTGAGCGAGCACGCGAGGACGTTGCTTCCCATTGGACGTGGGAGCATGCGGCCCGCGTGGCTACCGCTCGGCTCGAGGTGCTATCCCAGGCAGCCTCGGCGACGAAGGCCATCCGTTGGGTTGGCGATTTCTATGCGGACACTGGCTTCGCGCAGGTGAACCGGGACATGTGCCTCGAGCTTGCCTCCGACCGGCGCTTCGAGGTACAGCCGAAGACGGCAGAGCACCCGCCGTACCCTCGTGACCACAAGGTGGCTCTGGCACCGCTGTTGCGCAAAAAGGGCGCGGAACGCCCGAACGTCGAAGTCCGACACGCCTGGCCGCCGGACTTCACCCCGACGGATGCCGAACATCTCGTCGTCATGCAGCCATGGGAGTTCGGCGGCATCCCCAGGTCCTGGGTGCACGGGCTTGAACAAGCCGACGAAGTGTGGGTGCCGACGTCGTGGCTGAAGGAGTCGTACGTCAGGAGCGGGATTCCCAGCGAAAAGGTCGCGGTCGTCCCCTACGGCGTCGATGTCTCCACGTTCAGCCCCGATGGCCCCTCGTTCCGCTTGCGCACCGACAAGACGTTCCGGCTGCTCTTCGTGGGCGGAGCGATCCACCGCAAGGGGTTCGATCTGCTGCTCGACGCCTATGCAGAGTGCTTCGACCCCGACGACGATGTCTGCCTCGTCGTCAAGCCATTCGGCAAGGACGGGGCGTACGCCCACATGGCCATGGACGAGCGGGCGGAGGCGATGGCTGCAGACGCCGCGTCCCCTGCGCTCGAGATCGTGCATGGGCGGCTGACGAAGCACGAGATGGCCTCGTTGTACCGAGCCTGTGACGTCCTCGTCCATCCCTACCGAGGAGAGGGCTTCGGCCTCCCGGTGGCCGAAGCGATGGCATGCGGGCTCCCCACGGTCGTCACCGGCTACGGTGCCTGTCTCGATTTCTGCGATGCGAAGACGAGCTGGCTGCTGCCTGCTCGAATCGAAGGCGTGAGCATCGAGGGCCTCGAGCCAACGGCCGCAGGCTTTTGGCTCGCTCAGCCCGACCGTTCGGCACTGGTCGACACGCTGCGCATGACCCTCGACCCAGACGCGCGCAAGCAGAAGGGCGCAGCGGCTCGTCGGAGGATCGAAACGCAGTTCTCCACCTCGAAGGCGGCCGCGGTCGCCGCGGGACGCCTCGCCGAACTGGATGCTCGGCCGTCCACTCCGCCGGGCGCCCCCGCAGCCGTCGAGGAGCGGCTCGACACCCTCGCCACGCTCACGTCTCGAGCACTCGGGCAGATCTCGACGACCCTTCAAGGACTGGTCGAAGCGGTCGGCTATCTCGAGCGTGAGGCGCTCTCGGTACCACGGGGCACGAACCCGGTTCCGCGGGAGCTCTTGACGACCGGGCCAGACGGCCGGGTCAGGATCGGGTTCTCAGGGGCAGCCGGCGCGAGCGGGTACCGGGGGTTCGAAGACGTCTTTCGAGGCACCGAGGCCGAGATCCGCCGCCGCCGCCACTTCTATCTGCCGTACCTCGATGGCCAATCCCCTGTGCTGGACGTCGGCTGCGGGCGTGGGGAGATGCTCGAGGTGCTCGCAGATGCCGGCATCGCAGCGGTCGGGATCGACCTCGACGAGACGATGGTCGCAAGGGCCAGGGAGAAGGGACTCGCAGTCGAATTGGGCGAGTGCCGAGCGCATCTGGCCGCGCTGCCCGCCGGATCGCTCGGCGCAGTGTTCAGCGCTCAGGTCGTCGAGCATCTCGACAAGGACATGCTCGAGGGACTGCTCCGCGAGGCGTTGCGGGCACTTCGTCCCGGAGGCGTCGCCATCTTGGAGACCGTCAATCCACACTGCGCGGTGGGCCGGAAGAACTTCTGGCTGGACCTCACCCACGTCCATCCCATCTTCCCCGAGGTCCTGTGCCTGCTCACGCGTGACGTTGGGTTCTCTGCCGCAGAGGTGGTGTTTCCAGGAGGAACTGGTGAGCTGGTTCCCGATCTGCTCGGAAGGCCCGACTACGCGGTCATTGCCCGGCGGTGAGGGTGACTGACGCTCGCGTAACAGAGGCATGACTCACCTGCTCTGGGCCGGTCGAAGCGCGTCGTGTCAACGGTCTCATCCTCGAAGAAGAGCT
>JAJZJC010000127.1 GCA_021810205.1 Actinomycetes bacterium | reverse complement strand
GGATTTGTAGTCACGCTGTAGTCACGCCGCAATCGCGGGTGGGTCGGTCGCGGGCGCGCCAACTGCGAAAGCCGGACGCCACAGCAGACAGTTTCCTCGGGTCGTGTGCAACGAGTCTGATGCGCCGCTCAGCGGTGTCGCGACACCCGTCCGGAACGCATTTCGGGCATGGCGCGGCCGCGATCTCGATACACGTTCGAAGACACGTGACCGCTATTCGCTCTCGATCATCGACAGTTCTTCGGGTCTACCGTGGAAGCGGCTACCACGTTGGCCCCTGCGAGGAGGGAGAAGGGAGGAGCGATGACCGATGAAGACGGCGTGATCCTTTCGGTTCGCGGCGAGGCCGCGGTGGCGGTGGCACCCGACGCCGCCGTGCTGGCTTGCAGCATTGCCGTGTGGCGAGATTCCAGGCCCGACGCCCTGACTGCTGCTGCGACAGCGCTGGATCGCCTCACGGCAGATCTCTCGGAGCTGGGTGGCGTCCCGCTCTCCGCCGGGACCAAGAGATCTACTATGACCTGGTCTGCCTTTTCTGCGACCACGCGCGCCGAACGAGAGCATGACAAACAGACGGGCCGATTTGAGCTGACTGGCCGTGTGCTCGCCGCCGTGGGAGTAGCGGTCACCGTCCGAGACTTCGTCCTGTTGGAGTCGCTAGGACGTGTGCTTGCTTGCCACGACGACCTGAACGTCCGCCACGTCACCTGGCAAGTCGACGACGACAACCCGGGGTGGGCGACAGTGCGCAACGAGGCGATCCATGCCGCTCTGCAAAGGGGACGGGACTACGCCGCCGCCCTCGGGGTATCGCTGCTGGGGGTCGAGCACGTGGCGGACACCGGCCTCTTGGGTCGCTCTGGAGAGAACCCCCGGCGGGTTCGGGCTGCCGCCCTCGTCGCTACGGGGAGTGGGCACGACGACGGCGACGTGGACACCCCGTCGCTCGACCCGGTGCCCCAGGAGCTCAGCGCGGTCATCGAAGCTCGTCTGCGGGCAACGCGCGCAGACCTGCCGGTGTGAACCTGCCGTCCGTTCGGATCCGAAGATTCGGACGGGTTCAGGGACCGCTCGTAGTCGTTGCATGCTGCCCTGCCACCGGCAACAGTGCAGCTACCGACGGCGCCTGACATCCCTTGACCAAAGAGGTGAGCAGTACGAACACGATCGAGCCATATCGCAGCGCCCGGTTCCACGGATAGAGCGTCCGGAAGAACCATGAGAACGCTGGGATATGGGTGTGGGAGCGATACAGGACCATCATGGCGTCTGCGTAGTCGACGAGCCCCGCCACGCTCATGGGGACGAGACTCCACATTGGCCACTCCGTGATGACGCCGAAGACGAAACGCGACAGCATGCATTGGGGGGAGCACACCTTGTTCGCCAGCAGCAGGACAGCAAAGGTGATTGCGGCTGCGGCGACCGGAAAGCTCCCTTGGAGAACTCGCGGCACGAGTAGGGCGACGACGGCCAGCACCAGAGTGGCGCTGAGAAGGTCCATGGCCGGGGCCGAGAATGCCAACGCGAGATGCAACTCGTAGAGGATCCCACCACCCTCGCCTTTCCTTCGGGCGTTGAAGACGAAGAGGTGGTCCCAGTTCCCGATGTTCGCCACGGCGAAGAGCGCGTTGACCAGGAGCGCGCCGAGTCCAGCCCAAACCACCACCTGCGCGCGTGGACTCGATCACGAGCATCGCGCAGCACCGACATCACGCAGTAGATGAGCAGGATGATCGGGAAGAACTTCGCCCACACCCCAAGCGACCGCAAGACTGCCGCCCCGCAAGTGAAGGTAGGCCCACGTGAACCAGCCGGTCACGGCCATCGCCGTAGCCCACGGGCTCCGTACGCGTCGGGTCACCAATCGGGCGCAGGACTGTGCGAATGCTCACCGCGTGTGGCGTGTGCAGCCGTGTCTTGGATGCACCTCACCAGGCTCCGCGCGAACGATCCGACCGCCCGCTTCAGCTGCCACGCATTCCGCCCTTGTGCCACCGCTCAGCCTCCTTCGCTTGTGCAGTCCGACAGGCGCGCGCCGACAGAAGGCCAGCACGTTCACAAGACTGCGTGAGCGCGCGCGGTGCGCGTGGTGACTTCTATATGGCCGCTCGCCAGCGAATCGTCTACGACAATCCCTGTGAGACGATCGTCAGCAGCTCACTTGCGCGGAGACCGCTCGATCCCACCGCCAAGTCTCGCATCTGTCCGTTCCCTTGTGGCAGGACGACCGTCAACTGGGGCGCCGGCTTTCCCCAGCTCGTGGAGCCAGTTGTCAACCAGCCGACGTAGCCGTCCACGTCCACCTGGCGCACGCTCGATGAAGACCCTGTGAACGGCAGATAGGGATTCTGTGTCGCCGCCGCCGGCGTGAATGGGTTCGTCAGCGCCATCTGGACGCAGCCACCGCTGTCGGTCGCTGCCGCAGCGAGGTTCACTGTGCTGTAGGACTGTGGGACTGTCTTGGGCGTCCACGCCACGGTGCCTGTCGCATCCTTGGGCGGGAGTGTGTGTGAACGGAGAATCGCGATCGCCTTGCACGCGCCAGTCGCCGCGGCGGTCACGTGGAATCCACGAGGAAGCGGGAACACATAGTTCGCCAAGTGAATGGCGCCGTGATCGCTGAGCTGGATGGCGTTCGGACTCGAAGAACCGCCGGAACCCGGCCCACTGACGCCGCTCAAGCCGAACACCACGCCGAGACTCGCTGCCAGAGCAAATCCGGGCGCGGCGATCGCGAGACGCCGTCGGAGGCGCCAGCTGCGGTACCGGCGCACGGTCCTTTCCACGAACCTTTCGCTGGGCGCAGGAGTGTCGATCATCGAGAACTGCAGACGAAGCTCGTCCTCGAACGGGTCATCGCGCGACATCGTGAACCTCCATTCTTGTGATCGACAGATCACGCTTGAGGTGGGCGAGTGCACGAGCGGTCATGGACTTGACCGTCCCGTCGGGCACGCCGAGCACCTGGGCGGTCTCGGAGACCGACAGCTCCAGGAAGTAGCGCAGCACGACGGCCTCTCGTTGGCTGTGAGGGAGCCGTTGCAAGGCGCCTTCAAGGTCGTGGCGCGCAGCCACGGCGCTGTCCATGACTTCGGTACTCGGGCACTCACCGAGTTCCGGTACTCCCGTCTCGAGTGAGCGGCCACGGCGGCGGTGCTCATTGCGACAGACATTCACGAGCACTCGCCACGTGTATCCCCCTGGGCTGTCCAGCGCTTGGTCCCAGTGGCGATAGGTTCGAAGCAGGGCGAGCTGCGTCGCGTCTTCCGCTGCCGCGTGGTCGCCAAGTAAGGCATACGCGGCCCTTAGAAAACCTGGCGATGTTGATTCGACGAAGCGACGGAAGTCGTCTACCGAACCGGAAAGTCGTCTCATGACCGGCGTCCCAAGCGTCGTGCTGCCCACACACCCCAATTAACCCCGCAGCGAAGCACTCGGTTCCATTGACTTCAGCGTCGAAAGCTCTCGCCGCTTGGCGTCGGAGATCCGACGAAGCGAAGCGGCGCCATCTCCACGCTGCATCGTGTCAGGGACTGACCTGTGTCTCATATCTGCGCACCCCAAGTCGAGTCTCCCCCGCACCGAACGCCGGTCCCGGGCCGCTCACAAACGAGACTCGGGCCGCCTCCACCTCGAGGTCGGGCTGAGCGTGACGAGGAGTGCAGAGGTGAGCTGCGTGTAACGCTGTGACGGGTGCGGACATTAGAGACCGTGGAGCAGACCTCCAGGGAGGCTGAACGATGGTCGGCTGCCTTGGCTGGCAGCGGCGAGGCGTTCGCCTGGCTCTTCGACCTGCACCGCGACCGCGTGTACCGACACGCGCTCCGCATGCTCGGCAATGTCCACGACGCCGAGGACGTGACCGCAGGAGCCTTCTTCGAGCTCTGGCGCCGGCGCGACGCCGTGACCCTCGTCGGAGGCTCGGTCCTGCCGTGGCTCCTCGTCACGACGTCGAACCTTTCGCGCAACGCAGCCCGAAGCCTCCGCCGCTACCGATCGCTCCTCCGGTCGCTGCCTCGCTCGGAGCCGTTCAGTGGAGCCGGCGAGGTGGCAGAAGAGCGTCTGAAGGTGGCTGCAGAGGAGCGCGAGGTGCGCGAGGCGCTCAGGTCGCTCTCGGCCCCCGACGCTGCGCTGATCGCGATGACGGCGTTCGAGGGGTTCTCCCCGAGCGAGGTGGCAACGGCGCTCGGGATCTCAGACGGCGCCGCCCGCACCCGGCTCCACCGGGCACGAGGACGCGTCGCGTCCGTCCTTGCGAGCTCGGCTGCGGAGATCCTCACCACCGGACCCGAAGAAGGTGCGAGATGAGCACGACCGAGTTGGATCCCGTCTTCGCCTCGGCTTTGCGTGACGCACTCGTCGCCCACGTGGCGGCCACGGCGCAGCACCGGCGTCGGTGGCGGTGGGGACTCGGTCTCGGGCTCCTCGCCGGCACGGGCGTCCTCGCCGGAGGCGTGGCAGTTGCCGCGACGTTGCTCTCTGCACCCGGGGGGACAGTGAACATCCCGCTCGGTGCCCCCGTCACACTCACCCGGACCGGGACCGCCACCGTCGCACTCGGCTCACCACCGAAGGGGACGACCGGCGTCTCTTGGGCACTCACCTGCCTGAGCGCCGGAACCTTCACCTTCACAGGCCCAGGAGGTGCGAGCGTGGCCTGCAGCGCGGGTTCCCACTCGAGCGACGTCCAACCGCTGCGCCCAGGCCAGACCTCGATCACCGTCGCGACGGCCCCGACCGTCTCCTGGAAGCTCCGGGCCGAGTACGTAAAGACGGTGGCGACCCCGTTCGGCGTCAACGCCAAAGGCGAGACCTACGGCGTCTCAGAGGACCTGAACGGCACCCCGGACCTTCAAGAGGCGCCGCTCTCCGCCGGTATCCCGGGCGGCTACCTCACAACGAAGCAGCTCACCTGCGCGTCGGGTGGCGACGTGAGCAACCCCACACAGGCCATCGCGTGGGACAAGTTCTCACAGCACACGAACACGGTCATCCCCGTTTACAAGAGCGACGGCACGACGGTCATCGGCTCCTACGTCGTCGGCCCGACGGGTCCGGGAGTGCGGACCGTCCCCATCTCGACAGTCGCAAAGCGGTTCTGCACGTCGACAAGCACGCCTTCGACCATGGTCGTCCTCCCGAACTTCGTCGGCGAGCCCGAAGCAGCGGCTGCGAGCGCGATCAAGGCGCTCGGCTTGGAGGCACAGGAGACCTACGTTTCAAGCCCGGCCGTGCCACAGGGCGACGTCGTTGCCGAGACACCCAGCCCTGGCGCGAAGGTGTCAAAGGGGGGTCTGGTGCGTCTGACCGTGTCGACCGGTCCACCGACGGGCTCCTAAACGCCACTCCCTTGCCCGCTACCCTCCCCCATCTCGAAAGGGGACCCTGACCGCCCGCCCAAGGAGCCTCATGCGCTGCGAAGGTATTCACGAAGAGCGCGTCGAATCAGCTCTGAGGTCGTCACACCTTCTGCCGCGGCCCGTTCTTCAGCTTCGGCCCGCAGGTCTGCCTCGAGCCGAACGGACTCGACGACCTTGGCCGCTTCGCCAAGGGGAGGACGCCCCCGCCCGCGGGGCTTGTCGCGCAGTGGCTGTTCGTCATAGCCACGTTCGGCTTCGTCGACGAAACCTTCGATCATCTCGTCGTCGATCGACTTGCCGCTCTTCGTGTGTCCGTAGGTTCGCTTGCTCATGATCGGTCCTCTCCGAATAGGGCCACTCGGGCGGTTCCCCGGAGCGCCATGGCGTGGATCACAAGGACGTCCTCGACAGCTTCGACGACGACAAGCTCGAGGAGGTTGCCGGCACGGTCGGGGCCAGCTACCAGGAAACGGGGTGGGTCGTCATCGAGCTCGAGCCAGGCAGCGATGTGCTCGAACGCGTGAGTGATGTCTTCATCTCGTACCTTGTGGCGTCTCGCCGACGGCAGGATCTCCACTGAATAAGTGTAATACGAGAATGTAGGACGGTACCGCCCATCATGTGCCCGCCGGTCGGGGGTCGACGGCGCACTACCGCCGGGTAGTCGCGCCCTCTGGGCAAAGCCCTTTCCAGGCCGTACTGGTACTAGTACGATAGGGATCATGGAGTTGCACATCGACCGCGGCGATCCGCTGCCTCTGGCCGAACAGGTGGCGGTCGAGATCCGGCGTGCGATA
>JAJZJC010000033.1 GCA_021810205.1 Actinomycetes bacterium | reverse complement strand
ACATGCCGTTCACGCCCGCGTCGTGCTCGCCGAGCCTCCCACGTCGGCCAAACCGGGTGACGAGGCGATCGTGCTCGAAGACGGAGGCATCGACGGCTTTGTCGGCGGCGCGTGCGTCGAGGGCGCTGTACGCCGGCACGCGCTCGACGCCCTGCGTGACGGCGAGGCGGTGGTCCTCAGGGTGACGCCGCGCCCCGAGCCTGCCCAGCGCGGCAAGCAGGTCGTGCACAACCCGTGCCTGTCCGGCGGGTCGCTCGAGATCTTTCTCGAGCCCTCCCTGCCGCCACCGCTCGTCTTGGTGGTCGGCGACTCGCCCACGGCCGCCGCGCTCCTCGCTCTCGGGGCGTCGCTCGGCTACGACGTGCGGCCGTGGGCAGGGGAGCTCGAGCCGGACGCGGTCGCCGTCGTCGTCGCCTCGCACGGCAAGGGGGAGGAGGCACCGCTCCTTGCAGCCCTCGATGGCGCGGTCCCCTATGTCGGCGTGGTGGCGAGCCGCCAGCGTGGGGCGGCCGTCGTCGCCGCGCTCGGGGTTGCAGACGACGTCGCGGCCCGTGTCCGCACCCCGGCGGGACTCGACATCGGGGCGCGGACCCCTGGAGAGGTCGCCCTCTCGATCCTCGCCGAGATCGTCGCCGGCCTTGCTCGAGCGCACCCGCGCCGCGCACCCGCACCGACCGCTGGAGCCGAGCCGCCGCCCGAGGACGAGGGACACACCGAGATCGACCCGGTGTGCGGCATGTCTGTCGCCCCGGTGGCGACGACCCTGCACGGCGTGCACCCTGATCCCGTCGAGGGAGGCCGTACGGTGTGGTTCTGCGGGTCGGGCTGCAAGGCGGCGTTCTTCGCCGACCCGGCGTCGTACCCGGTTCGATCTTGACGTCGGTCGCCGACCGGGTGCCCTCCACGGTCGCGCTCCAAGGTGCCCTGGACGCGGTCGGCTACCTCGCCGACGAGGGGCTCGCCACCGCGTTGTTCTGCGCGGCACGACTGCATCAGCCGCTTCTCCTCGAAGGCGAGGCCGGCGTCGGCAAGACCGAGGCCGCGAAGGCGCTCGCTCGGGTGCTCGACACCCCCCTCGTGCGGCTCCAGTGCTACGAGGGGATCGACGTGGGCGAGGCCCTCTACGAGTGGGACTTCCCCCGCCAGCTCCTCGCAATCAAGCTGGCGGAGTCGGGAGGCAAGACCCTGGACGAGCACGATCTGTTCGGGCGCGGCTATCTCGTGGCGCGCCCGTTGCTGCGTGCCGTCGAGCACGAGGGACCCCGTCCGGCGGTGCTCTTGATCGACGAGGTCGATCGCGCCGATGACGAGTTCGAGGCGTTCCTCCTCGAGCTCCTCGGCGAGGGTGCGGTGACCGTCCCCGAGCTCGGGACGATCCGTGCCGTGCACCCCCCGATCGCGCTCCTCACCTCGAATCGCACCCGCGACCTGCATGACGCACTCAAACGGCGCTGCCTGTACCATTGGATCGACTTCCCCGACGTCGAGCGGAGCGCCGAGATCATCCGGCGGCGCGTCCCGGCGGCCTCCGAGACCCTGTCGGCGCAGGTGGCCGCCGCGGTGCGCCGGCTGCGCAGCCTCGACGTACAGAAACCGCCCGGGATCGCCGAAGCGATCGACTGGGTGCTCGCACTCGAGGTGCTCGGGTACCGCGAGCTGGACGCGCACGCCGTCGGTGCCACGATCGGTTCGGTGCTCAAGTACCGAGAGGACGTCGAGCTCGCCGAGGAGCAAGGAGGCGCGTGGGTGGCCGGGACCTGAACGTGCCTGCCGGCTCGGTGCTCGAAGTGGCCGACCTGGCCGACCTGGCCGCACGCCTCGGGGCACGCCTCCGGGCGGCGGGGGTGTCCGTCGCGCCCGAGCGCGCGGGGCGGTTCGCTGCGGCGGTCGCGCTGGCGGCGCCCGCGGCGCTGTCCGAGCTCTACTGGCTGGGCAGGGTCACCCTGGTTGCCGACCGTCCCGACGTCGAGGCGTTCGATGCGGTGTTCGCCGAAGTCTTCGGCGGCCTCTTCGATCCGGCCGAGCACCGCGGCGATACGGCAGGGCTCGAACTGGGTGGCACGCGCCGCGCCCCGCGTCGCGAAACGTCCCCCCACGAGGCGAGCGGGCCGCGTCCAGGGGGGGGCCTCAGGCCGGCATGGGCTCGCGACGCGCCCCCCGGCGAGCGGGAGTTCCCGGACACCGCGGACACTGACAACGCGGCGCTCGTCGCGCGCAGCGACCTGGAGCGACTGCGGCACCGTGACTTCGCCGCGCTCACCGACGACGAGCTCTCGCGGCTGCGCGCGCTCGGCAGAGCCCTCTTGCTGGCCCCGCCGACGCGCCGTGGGCGGCGCACGACCGCCGGTGCGTCTGGTCTGCTCGCAGACGCGCGTGCCACCCTGCGCCGCGCGCGGCGCACGGGTGGGGAGCCACTGGTCCTGGCGCGCCGTCGCCGGCGACGCAGGCCTCGCCGCCTCGTCCTCCTTTGCGACATCTCGGGGTCGATGGAGCCGTATGCCCGCGCATACCTGCAGCTCCTCGTCTCGGGGGCCGGCGCCGCGCGTGCCGAGACGTTCGTCTTCGCCACCCGGCTGACCCGCCTCACCCGCACCCTCAGAGAGGTGCACCCGGATGCGGCGCTCGCACTGGCGGGGCGCCTCGCGCCCGACTGGTCGGGCGGGACGCGCATCGGTGCAGCCATCAAGGCCTTCAACGACGGCTACGGCCGGCGCGGCACCGCGCGCGGCGCAGTCGTCGTCGTGCTCTCCGACGGGTGGGAGACGGGCGATCCCGAGCTGCTCGGACGTGAGATGGCGCGCCTCGGGCGCCTCGCCCACCGAGTGGTGTGGGTGAACCCGCGGAAGGCCTCGCCCACCTACGAGCCGCTCGTCCGCGGCATGGGCGCGGTGCTGCCCTACGTCGACGCGTTCGTGAGCGGCCACAGCCACGCGGCACTCGAGGAGGTTCTCGCCGCGATCGGCGCGCCCTGAGGTCCCAACCGCTCGTCCCCGTCGAAACTCGGCACCTAGCGCTGGGTCGACGCCTTGGGCGTGCGCAACGCTGATCGTGTGACGCGGAACTGTGTGGTCACCTGCTTGCCTGTGCGCGCGATCACGTACCAGTAGCCGCCCACGTTCAACAGTGCCTGGCCGGTGATCATCCCCGGTCGCCGGTCGCCGAGGTAGGTGTAGAGCGGGTGGCCCCCGTAGGTGACTTGCAGCTGCCCGCCGGCCCGTCGGATCGTCCCCACGAGCGTCGGTGTGAGCCCCCTGCCGACCGTCGGCGTGGACGTCGTGATGAGCGGCGGCCACAGCTTCACGCACAGTGTTGTCGTGCACTTGCTCGTTGTCGGCGTGTCCGGCGCGAAGTCGTAGAGCGTGAAGCCCGACGGCGTGGCGAGCACCCGGCCCACCGGCGTCTGCTCGGTTGACAACGTCACTCCCCGGACGGTCGTGGGGGTGACCGCGAACGACGACGTTGTGACCGCGCCGCCGGTGCACGACGAGAGCAGCAGGGCAAAGACGCCGAGCACCGCCGCGCCGGCCACCAGTCGACCGGCGCGGCTCATTGTGCGTCGGCCGGGTCGGGAGGCAGGAAGCTGAGCGGGAGGTCTGCGAGCCGGACGAGCGTGGAGGACACCCACCTGGTCAGCACCTCCGCAACGGGCATGAGCGTCGCGGGGTCTTCGAGCTGGGGCTCCTCGAAGCGGATCGACCCCTCGTAGGTGCCTTCGACGGCCCAGTACACCGCCGATGCACCTCCGGCCTGCTCGTCGTCGGACGCTACGTGCTCGTCGAGGTCGTCGTGGACCTCTTCGATGGTGATCGCCGTGCGCACGAGGGGGTCCTTGCCCGGGGACGGCCCCAGCGGCGGGAGGACCGCGATCACCCGATCGCGGGCGGGCGTCTCGGCGAGGCGCTGGATCCGCATGGCGACCTCGAGCACGGCCTCGGGCATCTCGGCGGGCGTCTCGCCCATCGTCCAGCTGCGATAGGCGGTCTGGCTCCACGTCGGCCAGTCGACCGAGAGATCGACGCGTACGCGAGGGGGTTGCCCCTCACCTGGCAGGCTGTAGCTGGTCTCCCAGGAGACGTCACCCAGGAACACGTCGACCCCGAAGCGCTCCTCGACGGCCTGGCGTTCGAGCAGCGCACGGTCGAAGGACTCTTGGACTGCGGCGATGAAGTCCACGAGGAGGTGATCGAGCACGGCAAGCCGAGGCTACCGGCAGGCGCACCGCGCAGTCGCGGCGGCATCGCCGATTGCTGGAGCCCAGCGGAATACGCTGGATGAAGAGGGTGTTCGACGCATCATGGAGATCAAGGACCTGGGGCACGTCGTCTTGTACGTGCGGAACCTCGAGCGGTCGGCCGCGTTCTACCGGGATGTCCTCGGGTTCCGCCAGATCGTGCCCGCCGAAGGCGGCGACGGGGACCTCCCGTTCCCCGCGATGGCGTTCTCTTCGGCGTCGGGAAGGACCCACCACGAGCTGTTGCTGATCGAGGTCGGAGAGGATGCGACCCCCCAGCCACTGGGCAGGCGGGTGGGTCTGTACCACATCGGGCTCAAGGTCGGCGATAGCGACGACGAGCTGCGCGCCGCCGTCGCTCGGCTGGTGGACGCCGGCGTCACGATCACTGGCGCGAGCGACCACACCGTGACCCACAGCCTCTACATCCTGGACCCCGACGGGAACGAGCTGGAGCTCTTCGTCGACGTGCCGGGTGTCGACTGGAGGGCGGACCCGGGGCTCATTGCGAGCCCGATCAAGCCGCTGCGGCTCTGAACCGGTGACCTCCAATCCCTGGCTCTCGCGACGGATCGTCGCATACGCGCACCAGGGCGGGGCGTGGGAGTGGCCGTCTTCGACGCTGTACGCCATCCGACAAGCGGTCGCGTCGGGCGCCACTGCGATCGAGCTGGATGTCCACGCCACCGCCGATGGCGAGCTCGTCGTGTCCCACGACGCGACGGTGGACCGCACCACCGACGGCGCCGGAGCGATCGCCGAGATGACCCTCGCCGAGCTGCGCGCCCTCGACAACGCCTATTGGTTCATCCCCGGGGCGGACGTCACTCCCGATCGTGCTCCTGGCGACTACCCGTACCGCGGCCGAGCACCCGAAGATCCCGACTTCGCCATCGCGACGCTGCGAGAGGTGCTCGAGCAGTTCCCCGGCATCGTGGTGAACCTCGACATCAAGCAGACCGCGCCGGCCGTCGTGTCCTACGAGGCGACCCTGGCGTCCTTGCTCGCTGAGTTCGGGCGGCGCGACGACGTGATCGTCGCCTCGTTCCTCGACGAGGCGCTCGAGCGTTTCCGCGCCATCGCACCACAGGTCCCGACCGCGGCGGGGTCCGCCGAGACGACCGAGTTCTGGCGCGCGGTGCGAGAGGGCCGGCCGGTCTCAGCGCTTCCCGCCGTCGCTTTCCAGGTGCCCGAGTACCTGGGCGACATCTTGGTCGTCGACGAGCAGTTCGTCTCGGCCGCGCACACGGCGGGGATCGCCGTCCACGTCTGGACGGTGAACGACGAGACTCAGATGCACCACCTCGTCGATCTCGGGGTCGACGGGATCATCACCGACGTGCCGTCCATCCTCGAGCGCGTGCTCACGGGGCGCGAGGCCCGATGGGAGGGGCTGGGACTGGCGAACGCCTGACGAAGTGTGCGGCGGGCGTCAGCCGCGCCCGCAGTTCGGCTTCTTGCCGTGGTTGGCCTTCTTCTTCGAGCGCAGCTTGCGCTTCACCGTTCGCTTCGACACGGGACGAGAGAGTACTGCATCGGGCACGGCGAGTAGGTTCGCCGCGATGAAGCAGGTCTGGCTGCTGCGCGGCGGCGACGTGCTCGCTTCGGCCGAGGTGGCCGAGGCGTGGGGCGATCGTGTCCGAGGCCTGCTCGGCCACTCGACCTACGAGGGTGCGCTGTTGTTGAAGGGCACCCGCTCGGTGCACAGCGTCGGGATGCGCTTCGCACTCGACGTGGCGTTCCTGCGCCGGGATCTCACCATCGTCGCCACGTCCAGGCTTCGCCCGTGGGGCCTCGCACTGCCGCGTCGGGGCGGCTGTCACGTGCTCGTGGCGGAGGCCGGAGCCTTCGAGCGCTGGCACCTGGGTGTCGGAGACCAGGTCGAGATACGAGAGCCTTGGTGAGCCCGGTGTCCAGGGACGACGGGAGCCTCGTGCTCGTCGCGACCCCGATCGGGAACCTCGGCGACCTGTCGCGCCGGGCGGTCGAGGTGCTTGGCGACGCCGACGTCGTGTGCTGCGAGGACACCCGTCGCACGCACGCGCTCCTCTCCGCGGCCGGCGTGCCCGCCGCCGGCAGGCTCCTCTCCCTCCACGCCCACAACGAGTCGGCCCGGATCCCCCACCTCATAGAGGCGCTCTCGGCGGGCAAGACGGTTGCCGTGGTGAGCGACGCCGGCACGCCCGCGATCTCGGACCCCGGCGCCCGCCTCGTGCGGGCGGCGATCGATGCCGGCATCGTCGTGACGTCGGTACCCGGCGCCTCCTCTGTGCTCGCCGCCCTCGTGGTGAGCGGGCTCCCGACGGATCGGTTCTGCGTCGAGGGCTTCTTGCCGAGGAAGGGATCGGCCCGGCGGGCGCGGCTCGAGGCGATCGTGGCCGAGGAGCGCACGTCGCTTCTGCTCGAGGCGCCCGGGCGCCTGGCGGCCACGCTCGACGCGCTCGCGTCCCTCGCCCCGTCACGGCCCGTCGCCGTGTGCCGGGAGCTGACCAAGCTCCACGAGGAGGTCTGGCGCGGGCCAGCAGCGGATGCGGCGCGTGAGTTCGCGGCGCGCGCCGTGCGGGGCGAGGTGGTCCTCGTGGTTGGCGGCAGGGGGTCGGACGGCGATACGGCGACGGGAGCGCAGGGAGACGGAGCCGACGCGGCGGCGAGCGACGGGGACGTCGCCCTGGCGCTTCGGGCACACCTCGAGGGCGGCGAGACGACGCGTGACGCGGCGGCGGCGGTGGCCGCTGCACTCGGGGTGAGCCGGCGGCGCGTGTACGAGACGGCGCTTGCGCTCCGCCGGGGCGGGCCGCCACGCTGACACCGGTACTCTACGGGCGGTGCCGCCCTTCTACATCACGACGCCCATCTACTACGTGAACGACGCCCCACACGTGGGGCACGCCTACTGCACGGTGAACGCAGACGCGCTCGCGCGTTGGCACCGCCTCCTCGGCGACGAGGTGTTCTTCCTCACCGGCACCGACGAGCACGGCGCCAAGGTCGCCGAAGCGGCCGAGCAGCACGGAGTGTCGCCCCAGGAGTGGGCTGACACGGTCGTCCAGCGTTTCGTCTCGGCCTGGGGTGATCTCCACGTGTCGAACGACGACTACATCCGCACCACCGAGCCGAGGCACCACAGGAGCGTCCAAGCGTTCCTCCAGCGTATCTATGACAACGGCTACATCCGCCTGGACACCTATCGAGGGCTCTACTGCGTCTCGTGCGAGGACTACTACACCCCTGAGCAGCTCGTCGACGCCAAGTGCCCCGTGCACGACCGACCGGTCACCGAGATGGAGGAGGAGAACTACTTCTTCGAGCTGTCGAAATTCGAGGACCGGCTCCTCGAGTGGTACGAGTCCGCACCCGAGGCCATCCGCCCCATGACCAAGCGGAACGAGGCGCTCAGCTTCGTCCGCGGCGGCCTGAAGGACATCTCGATCACCCGCACCTCGCTCGAGTGGGGTGTTCCCGTGCCGTGGAACCCCTCCCACATCTTCTACGTGTGGTCCGACGCGCTCGTGAACTACTTGACGGCGATCGGCTTCGGAGAGGACGAGGCGCGCTGCGCACACTGGTGGCCGGCCGTCCACCACGTCGTCGGCAAGGAGATCCTCCGCTTCCACTGCGTGTGGTGGCCGGCCATGTGCATGGCTGCCGGCATCGAGCCCCCGGCGCACGTGTTCGTGCACGGGTGGCTGCTCGTGGGTGGCCGGAAGCTCTCGAAGTCGCTCATCGCGCTGGCCGCGGGCGATGCCGTCGGCAACGGCGCCAGCGAGGACGGCGGGGACGCGCCGGTGCGCCTCACCGAGATCGCGCCGCAAGTGCTGACGCATGACTTCGGTGTCGACCCCACCCGCTATCACCTCTTGCGCGAGGTGCCCTTCGGCACCGACGGCGACTTCTCCTACGAAGGGATGGTGTCTCGCTACAACGCGGATCTCGCCAACAACCTGGGCAATCTCGTCTCGCGCGTGGCGACTGTCGTGGCGAGCAAGTGCGGTGGCGTGGGCCCGGCGCCCGACCCCGACAGCGCGCTCGGCCCCCTCGCGGCACAGATCGTGGGTGCGGTCAGTGATGCCTGGGCGAGGTTCCAGCCTCACGAAGCGCTCGAAAGCACGTGGCGCCTGATCGGCGCGGCGAACGCGGCACTCGAGGCTGCGGAGCCGTGGAAGGCGGAGCCCGGTCCCGCGGTCGACGCGGTGCTCGGCGACGCGCTCGAGGTGTTGCGCCTCGTGAGCCTGCTGGCGTCCCCCGCCATGCCCACCACCTGCGCCGAGATCTGGCGGCGTATCGGGCTCGAAGGGGCACCGGAGGACCGCCAGGTCCCCGAGGACGCCGTATGGGGTGGCTACCCCGGCGGGGTACCCGTCGAGCGCGGTGCCGCGCTCTTCCCGCGTCGCAAGGCGACAGCGTGAGCGAAGGAGGCGACGGCGTGACCGCCGGAGGCGGCGTGAGCGAAGGAGACGGCGCCACCGAGTCGGGTATCGAATGGGTGGACTCCCACGCGCACCTCCAAGACGCCTACCTCGCCGGCGAGCGTGGTCCCGAGCCCGTGCGTGCGCCGCGCGCGGCAGACGCCGCAGTCGCGCCAAGCACGGCGGACCGCGACACCCTGCTCATCGATGCGCTCGCGCGAGCATGGGGCGCGTGCGTCCGGCGGGTCGTGTGCGTCGGCACGGGGCCGCAGACTTCGGTGGGTGCGCTCGCGCTTGCCGCGCGAAGTGCTGCAGGGGACCTCGGGCCCCACGCGCCCGAGCTGTGGGCGACCGCTGGGCTGCACCCGCACGACGCGTCGCAGGGCACCGCCGAGATCACCGAGATCCTCGAGGTCGCGTCGGGCCACCGCGCGGAGGGACCCGGGACGGCGCGCATGCCGGCGCGCGCGGCCGGCCGGCTCGTCGCGGTCGGGGAGTGCGGGCTCGACTACCACTACGAGCACTCGCCGCGTGACGTCCAGCGACAGGCGTTCGCCGAGCAGGTCGCGCTCGCGAACCGCCTTGGCCTCGCGCTCGTGATCCACGTACGAGACGCGTGGCCTGATCTCTTCGACGTGCTTGTCGCTGAAGGAGTGCCCGCACGCACCGTCCTGCACTGCTTTACTGGCGGGCCCGACGAGGCGCGACGCTGCCTCGACCTCGGGATGCACGTCTCTTTCAGTGGCATTGTGACGTTCAAGAACGCCTCGCAGGTGCGCGAGGCAGCCGCTCTGTGTCCGCTCGATCGCTTGCTCATAGAGACCGACAGCCCCTTTCTCGCGCCGGTACCCCACCGGGGGAGAGCGAACGAGCCGGCCTTCGTCCCCTACGTGGGAGAGGCCATCGCGTCTGTGAAGAAGGTGGCACCCGAAGACGTCGCGGCGGCGTCGGCTGCCGGCGCCGGCGCCGTCTTCGGCATCTGATGCTCGGCGCTGCAGACGTCCGGCGCCTCCTCGCCGAGCACGGCCTGCGCCCGAGCAAGGCACTCGGCCAGCACTTCGTCACGGACCCGAACACCGTGCGGCGTATCGTGCGCTTGGCGGACGTCGACGCGGACGAGTCCGTCGTCGAGATCGGCGCCGGGCTCGGCTCGCTGACCCTGGCGCTCGCCCTTACCGGTGCCCAGGTCGTCGCCGTCGAGGTGGACCGGCACCTCGTCTCGGTGCTGCGCGCGGTGCTTGCCGAGCACACGAACGTGACCGTCGTCGAGGCCGACGCCCTCGCGCTCGACTGGGGCGAGCTGCTAGGGGCGTCTCCTGCGTGGTGCCTGGTCGCGAACCTTCCCTACAATGTCGCCACGCCGCTCGTCGTGCGGGTGCTCGAAGAGGCTCCGCGTGTGCGCATGATGCTCGTCATGGTCCAGCGCGAGGTCGGCGAGCGCTTGGCGGCGGTCCCCGGTAGCCGCGCGTACGGCGCGGTCTCGGTGAAGGTCGCCTACTGGGCGACGGCCGCGGTGGTGGGCGTCGTGCCGCCAACGGTGTTCGTTCCCCGGCCAGCCGTCGAGTCCGCGCTCGTGCGGATCGACCGGCGCGACAGCCCGGCCGTTCCCGAGTCGCTCGTCTCCTACGCTCGCCTCTGCGAGGTGGTGGTGGCCGGGTTCGGCCAGCGCCGCAAGATGCTGCGCAGGTCGCTCGCCTCGATCGTCGCATCCGAGGCGTTCGACGCGGCGGGGGTGGCGCCCTCCGCGCGCGCCGAGGAGCTCGACGTCGAACAGTGGGGACGCCTCGCGGCCGCGGTGGAGACGCCATGAGCGGCGCGCGGTGGCTCGTCGCGCCCGCCAAGCTGACCGTGTCGCTGTCGGTGCTCGGACGGCGCGCCGATGGCTACCACGACATCGAGGCCGAGATGGTCTCGATCGATCTGTGCGACCGGCTGTGGATCGACCCCGATGGTGACGGCCTGGAGGTCGATGTGGCCCCGGGCACCCGCGCGGACGGGCTCGGCCCCGAGAACATCGTGACCAGGGCGTTGCAGGCCGTAGGACGCACCGCCATGGTGCGCCTCTACAAGCACATCCCGGTGCAGGGGGGCTTGGGTGGGGGATCGACCGATGCGGGGGCGATCCTGCGCTGGGCCGGCGTGGAGGACCCGACGGTGGCGGCGCGTCTCGGGGCGGACGTGCCCTTTTGCACTCGCGGCGGACGGGCCGCGGTCGGCGGCATAGGCGAGCGGCTCGACCCGCTGCCCTTCGAGCCTCGTCAGTTCGTCTTGCTCGTGCCGCCCTTCGGCGTGGACACCGCGGCCGTCTATCGAGAATGGGACCGCCAGGCCGCGGGCGGGCCAGTCATGGGTCCGGGTGTCGACGAGGCGGATCCCACCGGAGCGAACCAGCTCGCGCGGGCCGCAGTGGCGGTCGAGCCACGCCTCGCGCGCTGGGGAAAGCTCCTTGGCGAACGCACCGGCGCGCCGCCGGTGCTCGCAGGGAGCGGCTCCACCTGGTGGGTCGAGCGCGAGTGGGACGGCCCGCCGGAGTCCGTCACGCTCGACGGCGAAGTGGGCCGGCTGATCCCCGTCCGAACCGTGCCGGAGCGCTGGAGCGGTCGCTGAGCGCTACTTGCCGGCGCGCCGCTGCCAGCGCGTCGCCTTCAGCATCTTCTTGTGCTTCTTCTTGCGCATGCGCTTGCGGCGCTTCTTGATCAGCGATCCCATGGCTCGGGGCAGGTTAGCGGTCGCGCGGGCTTCCCGCCATGTCGGCCCACGAGACCACATCTCGCCCCGGTTGACTTCGCGTTGACTCCGCGTTGACTTCGCGGCATCAGCGCAGGTCGAAGGCGGTCCGCGCCTGCTGCTGCCAGCAATGTGCG
Source organism: Actinomycetes bacterium (assembly GCA_021810205.1). GTDB lineage: Bacteria > Actinomycetota > Acidimicrobiia > Acidimicrobiales > RAAP-2 > JAJYVT01. Next base: position 19,987 of record JAJZJC010000033.1, on the reverse strand, counting down.
CGACGAGCTGTACGCGCGGAGAGCTGTGCGCGCTGGCAGCTATGCGAGGTGGTGGGGCCGTGTGGGGCGGACCGGCACCGGCACCGGCACGGGCACCGGCCTGGGCATGGGGAGGAAGATGCGCAGGGCATCCACGGCACCCGTCGCCGCGCGGGCAGCGCGCCGTGCGATGCGCTCTCGCCGCTCGCGCCGCGCACGGTCCCGGTCTTCGCGCACTTCCTCGCCCATCTCGGTCACCTGCTCATCTGTACAGGCATCTCGCAGCCCATGCCGACCCGACATTGATCGGGCATTGTCCTGACAATGAATTCAACGTCTCCGACGCATTGACATTCCCCGGATCGCCCCCGGCTGCACGAGCGCTGACCGACGCCGTGCGTCATTCCTCGTCATCGTCGTCCACCGTCCCCTGCGATGGTGGCGCCACGGCGGGGAGCTGCAGTCTGAACATCGCACCACCGCCGGGAGCTGGTCCCGCCCACACGGCGCCATGCTCGTCCTGGGCGACCTGCGCCACGATGGCCAGTCCGAGACCCGAGCCAGGCAGCGCCCGCGCCGTGGACGCGCGGTAGAAGCGATCGAAGACGTGGGGCAGGTCCTCCGGGGCGATCCCGGGTCCGTGGTCGCGCACGGTCACCACGCCCTCGCGGCAGTCGACCTCCACGACGCCGCCGGGCGGACTCCACTTCAGCGCGTTGTCGAGCAGGTTCCCCACCGCGCGGTTGAGACGATCGCGTTGCGCGAGGACCCAGGTGGGAGCCGTCGACACGGTGAAGGAGATATCGCGCAACCGGCCATGGGTGGTCGCGATCGCGACTGCGTCGTCGACGAGGCGGTCGAGGCGCAGGAGGCTTGGCACTATCTGGCGCTGCGAGCCGCGTGCGAGCTCCGAGAGGTCGCCGACGAGCGTGGTCAGCTCGTTGATCTGGGTGAGCAGGTCGTCGACCAGTACCTCGCGCTCGTCGGGCGAGAGCTCTTCGAGGCGCCGCACGACTTCGAGGTTGGTTCGAAGGCTGGTGAGCGGGGTGCGCAACTCGTGACCCGCGTCCAGCACGAGCTGGCGCTGTGCTTCCTGCGAACGTTCCAGCGCGCTCAACAGATGGTTGAACGCGCGTCGGAGGCGTCCCAGCTCGTCGGGTCCGCCGGGGTCGAGGCGGCGCGAGACGTCGGTCGTCGCGGCGACCTCCTCGACTGCTGCGGTCAGCTCGTGCAGCGGTGCCAGCGACGTCCGTCCGATGAGCCACGCGAGCACGAGCGCCAGCACGATGCCAACGCATGCGACGCCGGCGAGCGTGAGGCGGAGGTCGAGCAGCTGGTGATCCACGCCTGTGAGTGGAGACACGATCACCAGCGCGACATTCGGAACGCGGCGGCGCAGCCCGTAGCTGGTGATGAACGTCACCGCGTCGAGGTGGACCGCGTACTCGCGGTAAGGAACTGTGCCGATTGTGGTGTCGGCGAAGTAGCTCGACGTCGTGCCGCGTGCGACGTCCACGATGTGCGATGTGATCGCCGAGCTCGGCAGGACCGATGTGCGCTCGATGAGCTCGCCTGTGGACGCGACGTACTGGTAGTCGAGGCCAGAGATCCCTGTGCTGCCCACCTGCGGCAACGCGTGATGGGAGTGCACCGCGGCAGATGCCGTCGCCTGCATCGTGCCGTCGATCGACCCGATCAGCGAGTTCTTGGCAGCGAAGTAGCTGGCGGCAGACGCAGCGAACACCGCGAGGACCACCGCGATCGCCGCCACGACGACCAAGCGGGCGCGGAACGTCACGGCTCGCGCAGCACGTAGCCCACACCGCGCACCGTGTGCAGCAGCCTGGGCTCGCCTCCCGCCTCGGTCTTTCGACGCAGGTAGCCGACGTAGACCGCGAGGGAGTTCGTCCCCGAGTCGAACGTGTAGCCCCAGACCCTGTCGAGGATCACCTCTCGCGTGAGGACCTGGCGGGGATGGCGGAGGAACAGCTCGAGAAGGTCGAATTCGATGCGCGTGAGGGTGAAGGTGCGCTCGCCGCGTCGGGCTTCGCGAGTGCCGAGATCGAGCTCGAGATCGGCGAAGCGGAGCGTCTCCGCGCCGTCGGCGGGCCTGCGCCGGAGCAGCGCACGAAGACGTGCCTGGAGCTCGGCGAGGGCGAAGGGCTTGACGACGTAGTCGTCGGCGCCGGCGTCGAGCCCGAGGACTCGATCCTGCACGGCATCGCGCGCGGTGAGCATGAGCACCGGAGTGTCGTTGCCGGCCGCGCGCATCCGCCGACAGACTTCCAGCCCGTCGATCCCGGGGAGCCCGAGGTCCAAGACGACGGCGTCGGGTGGTGAAAGGGCCAAGGCTTGCAGCGCGCCAGGTCCGTCGCTCACCGTGGTCACGGCATAGCCGTCGAGGCGGAGCGCGCGGTCGAGTGCGGCGCCGACCGCAGGATCGTCGTCTACCACGAGGATCCGCATCTGCTCGCTGCCTCCCTTCGGCCCCGCGGCGAGAGAATACCGGGGGGGCTCGCCGCTCCTCCGTCGCTGCGAAGGATCTTCGGAAGTTCTTAGCCCCTCGGAGCTGGTTGAATGGGCAGCCTGCAGTGCAATCCGGGGTAGTTCAATCGGCAGAACGTCGGCCTTTGGAGCCGGATGTTGGAGGTTCGAGCCCTCCCCCCGGAGCTCGCACTGCTATTTTCTGCCCATGCGCAAAAGAGTGGCAGGAGGGTTCATCCTCGCCGGTGCGCTCGCGTTGGGATGCAGCGCGTGCGGCAGCGGTCCGAACCAGGCCGCGGCGACGCACCGCAAGTCGCACACGCGCTCACAGGTCAAGAAGAAGCATCGCAACACCGCGACCAAGACAACGGCGGCGCCCACGACGACCACGACGACCACGACGTCGACCACGGCACCCGCGCTGACCAAGTGCACGTTCTCCGAGCTCTCGGTGACCCCTGGCCAGTACGGTGCCGGCCTCGGCCACGAGGGGGGCGTGATCTTGTTCAAGAACGTCGGGACCTCCGCGTGCACCTTGTCGGGCTATCCGGGCGTCGCGGGCCTGAACGCCTCGGGCCAACAGGTCACCCAGGCGGAGCGCACTCGGGCTGGGTACCTCGGGGGGTTTCGCACAACGACGGGGCCGTTGCCCGTCGTTGACCTCCAGCCTGGCCAGACGGCGTCGGCGTTCGTGGAGGGCACGGATATCCCGCACGGCACGCAGACGTCGTGCCCGAACTATCCGGCGCTCTTGGTCACCCCGCCGACATCGAAGACGTCCGTGAAGATCACACGCCAGCTTCCCGGCTGCACACCAATCGAAGTGCACCCCATCGTGCCCGGCACAACGGGCGACGCGTCCTAGATCTCTCCAGCGCGTTCGAACGTGCTCTCGCGCTCCGAGCGCCAACTGCGCCGCTGCGCGCCGCGCCGTCTCGCTGCGCGCCGCGCCGTCTCGCTGCGCGCCGCGCCGTCTCGCTGCCCAGGCACCTGGTCGATTAGCGTCGTCTGCATGACGGCCCCGCCGGGACCCGGCGTGACCGGCGGTGCGCGACCGCTCGTCGATCTCGCTCGGCGGCTAAAACCTCTCGGTCGCCGCGCGGTCGACAAGGTCGTCCAGCCCTACGTCGACCAAGTCGTCGACCGGGTCGCCCGGGTCGCCGTCTCTTCGGACGCCGCGCTCCCCGCGCACTTCACCGTGCTCCAAGAGACGCTCCACGAGGCGCGGACGCTCGCGCTCGCCGACGTCCCCAAAGGAGCAGGACGTGTGCTCAGTGCCGGGGCCAGCGGCACCTGGTACTTCCGATGGATCGAGGACGTCTACGGACCGGTGGCGCACCACATCGGGGTGGAGGCGTACAGCCCGCGTCCCGACGGTCTCCCTGCGAACGTCGAATGGATCGCCGCCGACCTCGCCGCACCCGGGGGCATCCACACCATCGGGACGCACGGCGTCGACCTGGTGTTCTCGGGTCAGAACGTCGAGCACCTGTGGCCCGAGCAGATGGTGACGTTCTTCGAAGAGGCGAGCAGGGTGCTGCGGCCCGATGGGCTGCTCGTGATCGACAGCCCCAACCGCGCGCTCACCGCCGCCTACCGCTGGAGCATGGCGGAGCACACGGTCGAGCTGACTCCCAGCGAGGCTGCCGACGTGCTCTCGGCTGCTGGGTTCGCCGTCGAGCGGATGAAGGGCGTGTGGCTGTGCCGCGACCACGGCGAGCTGCTGCCCCTCGAGGCGGATCCGCTCTCCACCGGTTCGGCAGGGATCGTCCGACGTTTCGCGCTGGCGGCAGCCAGGCCGGACGAGTCGTTCATCTGGTGGGCCGAAGCCCGGCGCGTGGCCGACCCCCAGCCACGGCTCCTCCGCTCGCTCGTCCACGACCTGTTCGCCGCGAACTGGGACGAGCGCGTCTCGCGTCTGCGGATCCTCGGCGGCCGGGCTGTGCCGTGGCGCGACGGGAGCGATGGCGTCGTCGTCGCGAAAGGCGACGCAGTCGTGGCGACGGAGGGTCCGTCGATGCCGCTGCCCGCAGGCGAGTACGCCGCGTCCATCGAGGTCGCCTGGCGATCCTGTGACCCCGGGGCAACGCCGGCGCGCCTCGAAGTGGTCATCGACGGGCGCGTCGTCGGATCTGTCGACATGTCGCCAGGTGGCGCGCCCGAGGGAACGGCCACGCTCCGCTGCCCGTTCTCGCTCGACGCGAGGTGCGTCGGAGTCTCGGCACGTCTGGTCACGACCGGGTTCGCGGAGGTCGCTGCGCCTCTCGCCCTCGCGCTCGCCCCGGCCCCGTGGATGGGAAGGTGACGCGCCCGGGCCGCGAGCCGGTGCTGGTCGGGACCGAACGCCGGGGGCGTGTGATCGGGGTCGAGCGCGCGGCAAGATGGCCGTCATGACGACTGGGCCGCTCTCTGCGATCGTGCTCGCGGCGGGCGAGGGCACGCGCATGCGCTCGCACCGGCCAAAGCCGCTCCACAAGCTCTGCGGCCGACCAATGGTGCTGCATGTGCTCGACGCACTCGCCGAGCTCGACATCGACCGCGTGGTGGTCGTCGTCGGCAGCGGTGGCGACTGGGTCGGCCGGACGCTCGTCGACCACGCGCCGGGACACCTCTCCATCGAGCTCGTCGAGCAGCATGAGCAGCGCGGGACCGGCGATGCCACGGCGGTCGGCCTCACCGGGCTCGTCGACAGCGCAGGGGGCGGGGCAGAGGGGGAAGGCGATGTCGTGGTCCTGCCCGGTGACACGCCGCTCCTTCGGCCGCCGACGCTCGCCGCACTCGTGCGACACCATCGCCAGCAGGGAGCCGGCGCGACGTTGCTGACGGCCGAGGTCGCCGATGCCGGCGGCTACGGGCGGGTGGTGCGGGGCAAGGACGGCTCCGTCGCACGGGTCGTCGAGGATGGCGATGCGAGCGACGAGGAGCGCGTGATCAACGAAATCAACACGTCGATCTACTGCTTCCGCCGGAGCGTGCTCGCGCCGGCGCTTCGAAGGCTGCGCCCGACGAACGAACAGGGCGAGTACTACCTCACCGACGTCGTCGAGGTGCTGGCGGGGGCCGGCTACAAGATCGAGGCCCTCGTCGCCGCCGACCCGGTGGAGGCGGCGGGCGTGAACGACCGGGCGCAGCTCGCGATCGCCGAGGCCGAGCTGCGCGACCGGATCAATGAGCGCTGGATGCGTCGTGGTGTGACCATGTGGGACCCCGAACGCACCTATGTCGACGCAGGTGCCGAGCTCGCCCCGGACGTCTCCTTGCTCCCGGGGGTGGTGCTGCGCGGCGACTGCACGGTGGGCGAGAGATCCGAGATCGGTCCGGACTGCCTGCTCGTGGACACCACCGTCGGAGAGGGAGCTGAGATCCTCCACAGCGTCTGCGTCGGGGCGATCGTCGGAGCTGGCGCGCGGGTCGGCCCGTTCGCCACGCTCGGGCGCGGAGCCGAGGTGCCGGCGGAAGGCGTCGTCGCCCCGTTCAGCGTCCTCGGGGAGCCCGTCTCCGCCATCTGACGCTCGTGGGCCGTCGCGGGACCTCGCCACGGTCTCGCCGCGACCCGCTCACGCGGGACCACGCTTGGGCGCCTTCACCCGGCACGCGGTAGCGTCGGGCCGTGGAGTTCATTCCTCGGCGCCGACTCGTGCTCGTGTCGGGTCGCTCCCATCCGGCGCTCGCCGAGCAGATCGCCGGCCACCTCGGCGTCGAGCTGAGCGAGGCGCACTTGAGGGAATTCGCGAACGGCGAGGTGCATTGCCGCTACGACACCTCGATCCGTGGCTGCGATGTCTTCATCATCCAGACGCACTGCGGGCCGGTGAACGACACGATCATGGAGCAGCTCATCATGATCGAGGCCGCCAAGCGTGCCTCGGCCAAGCGGATCACTGCGGTCTGCCCCTACTACGGCTACGCCCGCCAGGACCGGAAGGCGACGGGCCGTGAGCCGATCACCGCGAAGCTCGTCGCCGACATGCTCTCGGTGGCCGGCGCAGACCGCGTCGTGAGCGTCGATCTGCATTCCGGTCAGATCCAGGGGTTCTTCGATGTCCCCTTCGACCACCTGACCGCCACCCCGGTGCTCGAGAGCTACCTGCGGGCCAACGTCGCCGACTGCGTCTCCGATATCGTGGTCGTCGCACCTGACGCCGGCCGGGTGAAGGTCGCGGAACGCTACAGCCAGCGGCTGGGGTGCAGCATCGCGATGGTGCACAAGACTCGGCCGCGGGGCACGGCGAACCAGGTGGAGGCCCGCCATGTGGTGGGCGAGGTCGAAGGCCGTCACTGCATCATCATCGACGACATGATCGACACGGCCGGCACGGTGTGCGCCGCGGCAGAGCTGTTGGTCGAGAACGGCGCGGCGGACGTCTGGGCGATGGCGACGCACGGTGTGCTCTCGGATCCCGCCGTCGACCGGCTGAAGTCCTCGGTCATCTCGCGCGTCGTGGTCACCGACACCCTCCCCGTGCCCGACGACCGTGTGTTCGACAAGCTCGAGGTGCTCTCCGTCTCCGCCGTCATTGCCGATGCCATCGACGCCGTGTTCGAGGACACCTCGGTGTCGGAGATCTTCGGCGGCGACAACCTCGCCTGAGCGTCGCCCCTGCCATGACGGCGGTCTCGGGGACCTGTGACGGACGTTTCGAGGGGGTCCGCGCGGCCTTCGAGGCGAACTTCGAGCGCGGGCTCGACGTCGGCGCGTCGGTCGCGGTCTTCGTCGACGGGGAGCCGGTGGTCGACCTGTGGGGAGGCCATCGCGATGCGGAGAAGACCGAGCCTTGGGAACGTGACACCGTGGTCAATGTCTGGTCGACCACCAAGACGATGACGGCGCTGTGCGCGCTCATGCTGGCGGACGCAGGCGAGCTCGACCTCGACGCGCCGGTCTTCCGCTACTGGCCGGAATTCGGCGTCGCCGGCAAGCGCAGTACCGCTGTGCGGCACCTTCTCTCGCACACCGCCGGTCTTCCTGGCTGGACCGAACCCATCAGCGTCGAGGACCTCTACGACTGGCAGAAGGTCACCGAGCTGCTGGCCGCACAGGAGTCGTGGTGGGAGCCCGGCACCGCATCCGGCTATCACGCGGTGACCCAGGGCTACCTGGTCGGAGAGGTGGTGCGGCGTGTCACGAGCGAGAGCCTCGGCCGTTTCTTCGCCGACGAGGTCGCCGGCCCGCTCGGCGCCGACTTCCACATCGGCACGCCGCCGGAAGTCGACCCCCGGGTGGCGCCGGTCATCGCGCCCGAATCACTCCCCAAAGTGGACAACGAGGCGGCACCGCTCGCAGTCCGGACCTTCACGAACCCCCCGCTCGCAGCCGACGTCTCGACGACCGTTCCTTGGCGGCGTGCGGAGATCCCGGCCGCCGGTGGGCACGGCAACGCCCGCGCCATCGCGGCGGTCCACTCGGTCGTGGCCTGCGGCGGGGAGGCACGAGGGGTGAGGTTGCTTTCCCGGGCGGGCGTCGATCGGATCTTCGAGGAGCAGTCGAACGGGGTCGACCTGGTCCTCGGAGTCCCGATCCGCTTCGGAATGGGGTTCGGGCTGTCCGGCGAGCTCATGGAGGGCGGGCCGCGGACGTGTTTTTGGGGCGGCTGGGGCGGATCGCTCGTCGTCGTCGACCTCGACACCCGCTCGTGCGTCGCCTACGCGATGAACAAGATGGCGTCGGGGCTCATCGGCGATACCCGCGGCGCGTCGCTGGTGCTCGCCGCCGCTGCGGCCCTCACCTGACCCCGGCTCTGGCGCCGTCGGCTGGCCCCGTCGCGCGCGACGCTCGGCGGTCCTCGTGGCGTCGGTTCGGCCCGCGGGCCGCGGTCCCTCGGCGCGCGGGCTACGCTGGAACGCCGTCCGCCCGTGCCTTCGCCGTGGCGTGCTGCCACCCGAAACGGCGGCGCGGCGTTCGGCCCTGCGGTACCACTGAGTTGGCCAAGGAGACCCCCATGCCCGAGATCGTCTTGCAAGCCGAAGCCGGCAGGCCGCTCGGCTCCAGCGCGGCCCGGCGGCTGCGCAAGGAGGGGAAGATCCCCGGGATCGTCTACGGTCACGGCAGCGAGCCCGTGGCGGTGGCCGTCGTCGGGCGCGAGCTGCGCGCGGCGCTCACGGGCGATGCCGGCATGAACGCGCTGTTGTCGCTCCAAGCCGACGGGAAGCGCTACCTCACCATCGCGCGGGAGCTCCAGCGCCACCCCGTGCGCGGCACCGTCACCCATGTCGACTTCCAGATCGTGCGCCGTGACGAGGTCATCGGTGCCGACGTCCAGGTGGTCCTCGTGGGCGAGGCGATCGAGGTGAACCACGGCGACGGACTTGTCGACCAGCAGCTCTTCGTCCTTCCAGTACATGCCAAGCCTGCCGACATCCCGACCTCCGTCGAGGTGGACATCTCCGGGCTCACCATCGGTGGCATCATCCGAATCGGCGACCTCCAGCTGCCGGGTGGCGTCGCGGTGGATCTCGATGCCGACGTGGCGGTGGTCACCGGTGTCCCACCGCGGGTCATGTCGGCTGAGACAGGAGAAGCCGAGGGCGCGGCGGCCGGCGAGCAAGGTGGTGCGGCGGCGGCTCCCGCAGCGGCCGACCAGGCCGGCCAAGAGGAATAGACGCTGGTCCCGCTGTTCGGGGGCCGCGCGGGGCGCGGCGAGGGTGCGGCGCGGCGGGGCACGCCCGCCGACGTCCTCGTGGTCGGCCTGTCGAACCCTGGCGCCGACTACGAGGGTACGCGCCACAACGTGGGGGCGGACGTGGTACGGGTCCTGTCCCGAAGGCATGCCAGCGGCAGGTTGCGACCGGAGAAGGGTCAGCGAGCGGTGGTCGAAGAGCTCCGTATCGGCGCCGCCCGAGTGGCGCTGGCGGTCCCGAGCACCTACATGAACGAATCGGGTGAAGCGGTCCGCCCGCTCATGCGCAGGTTCGGCGTGGAGGACCCGGCACACCTCGTCGTCCTCCACGACGAGCTCGATCTGCCACCCGGCCGGATCCGGGTAAAGGTGGGCGGTGGTCTCGCCGGGCACAAGGGCCTCCAGTCGCTACGCGCCCACCTGCACACCGCGGACTTCGTGCGGGTCCGCATCGGTATCGGCAAGCCTCCTGGGCGCCAGAGCGGTGCCGACTACGTCCTGCGTCGCCCCGCCAAGGCCGAGCGCGAGCTCCTGGACGTCGCCGTCGAGGCGGCCGCCGATGCGGTCGAGATCATCGTCACCGAGGGGGTGGATGCCGCGATGAACCGCTGCAACGGTGATTGACGACGCTGGAGAGCGCATTGCGCGCTCCCAGGTGGCCTCGTCAACGGCACCGCTCGCGTCCCTTCCTTCGTCCCTTCGACGGGAACCAGCGCTTGCGGGCATCGTCGGGCGGGCCAACGCGACCGTCGCGGTCGCCGGCCCCGCCCAGGCGTTCGTCGTCGCCGGGCTTGCTCAGATGTCCGACCGGCGTCCGGTGCTCGTCGTCACGGCGACCGCCGCCGAGGCCGAGCGGCTGACCGCCGACCTCTCGTGCTTCGTTCCCGAGCGCAGCGCTGTCGCACCGGTGTCTGGAGCACGCGGGGACGGCGCGCGCACCCGCGGTGACGGCGGCCGTACGGATGGCGACGTCGCCGGGGTCCTCTCTCGCCCGGTCCTGGCGCTCCCTGCCTGGGAGACGCTGCCGTTCGAACGGGTGAGCCCGGACGTTGCGACCATGGGCCAGCGGCTCGCCGTGCTGTGGCAGGTCTCGGGCAAGGAGGCGACCGTCCCCACGGTCGTCGTCGCGTCCGCGCGCGCGCTGGCGCAGCGGCTGGCGCCGTGGCGGGAGATCGGGGCACCGCTCGTCGTGCGTCCCGGTGACCGCCTGGACGTGGACGAGGTGCTGTCCCGGCTGGTGGCTGCCGGGTACCGGCGGGAGCCTCAGGTGGAGCACCGCGGTGAGATGGCGGTGCGCGGCGGCATCGTCGACGTCTTCCCCTCCACGGCCGACCGGCCCGTGCGCATCGACCTGTTCGGCGACGAGGTGGACCGCCTCACGTCGTTCGACGTCGCAGACCAGCGGTCGACTGGGGCGCTGGAAGCCGCCGCCATCTACGGCTGCCGTGAGCTGGTGCTCACCGACGAGGTCCGGGCGCGCGCGGCGGCGCTGGTCGACGAGGAGCCCTGGGGGCGCCGACATTGGGAACGGCTGGCGAACGGCGAGGCGTTCGACGGCATGGAGTCCTGGCTCCCGTGGCTCCAGCCCGACGAGGAGCTCATCACCGACGTGCTGCCCGCCGACGCGCAGATCGTCGTGCTGGAGCCGCGCCGCGTGCGCGACCGTGCCTTCGAGGTGGTGACCGAGGAGGCCGCGCTCGCCGAGACCCTTGCAGCAACCTGGGGTGCCGAGCGGGCCGGTGAGGACTTTCCCCGGCTCCATCTTCCCTTCGAACGGCTCCTCGCGCGGACCCCCGCTGCCTCGCTCGCGATGGTGCCGGTCGCCGACACCCCGAGCACCCCGGCGGTGACGGTACGGGGCTTCGAGCACGTGGCGGGGGACGCCGAGCGGCTCGCTCGCCAGGTGCGCACCTTGCTCGACGACGGCTGCTCGGTGACCCTGTGCTCGGGCAACCCGCTCGGCGCGTCACGTCTCTCGCAGGTCCTCGCCGACGAAGGGATCGACGCGGCGGTGGTGACCGAGGCAGACCCGTCCCGCGGGGTGCACGTGGTGGTGGCGCCGCTCACCGCGGGGTTCGTCCTCCCCGAGGCGAAGCTTGCCGTGCTCGCCGAGAGCGATGTCACCGGACGGCGTGCCCCCCATCGCCAGGCGCGCCCGCGCTCGCGGCCAGCCGACGGCTTCTTCGACGATCTCGGCCCGGGCGGCTATGTCGTGCACCGCCAGCACGGTGTCGCGCGCTACGCGGGCATGACCACGCGCACCGTCGCTGGGACCACGCGCGACTACCTGGTGCTCGAGTTCCGAGGGAGCGACCGCCTCTACCTGCCCGTCGACCAGATCGAGGCGGTGACCCCATATAGCGGCGGCGAGTCCCCGACGCTGTCGAAGATGGGGGGCGCGGACTGGCAGCGCGCCCGCTCGCGCGCCCGGGCGGCTGCCGGCGAAGTCGCAGCCGAGCTCGTCGCCCTCTACCGGCGACGTCTCGAAGTCCAAGGCCACGCGTTCAGCCCGGACTCACCCTGGCAGCAAGAGCTCGAATCCGCGTTCGCCTTCACCGAGACGGCGGATCAGCTGCGGGCGATCGCCGAGGTGAAGGCCGACATGGAGCTGCCGCGCCCCATGGACCGCCTCGTCTGCGGGGACGTCGGCTTCGGAAAGACCGAGGTGGCCGTGCGGGCGGTCTTCAAGGCGGTCCACGACGGCAAGCAAGCCGCCGTGCTGGTGCCCACCACCCTGCTTGCGAGCCAGCACTTCCAGACCTTCTCCGACCGCTACGCCGGCTTCCCAGTGCGCGTCGAGCTGCTGAGCCGCTTCCTGTCGCAGGCGCAGGCCAAGAAGGTGGTCGACGGCCTGGCCGACGGCTCGGTCGACGTCGTCGTGGGCACCCACCGCCTCTTGGCCCAAGACGTCACCTTCAAGGCGCTCGGCCTCCTGGTGGTCGACGAGGAGCAGCGCTTCGGCGTCACGCACAAAGAGGCCGTGAAGCGGATCGCCGAGGGGGTCGACGTGCTCACCCTCACGGCGAGCCCGATCCCGCGGACCCTCGAGATGGCGCTCACCGGGATCCGGGACCTCTCGCTCGTGAACACGCCGCCGTCGGACCGCCGCCCGATCCTCACCTATGTCGGTGAGTACGACGAGGCCGCGGTGTCCGAGGCCATCCGGCGTGAGCTGCTCCGCGAGGGACAGGTCTTCTTCGTCCACAACCGCGTATCGGACATCGACGCGGTGGCGCGCCGGCTCGGCGCCCTCGTGCCCGAGGCTCGCATCGCCGTCGCGCACGGTCAGATGGACGAGGGGAGCCTCGAGCAAGTCGTCTTGGACTTCTGGGAGCGCAAGGCAGACGTCCTGGTGTGCACGACGATCATCGAGTCGGGCATCGACATGCCCTCGGTCAACACGCTCGTGGTCGACCGCGCCGACATGCTCGGTCTCGGGCAGCTGCACCAGATCCGCGGGCGCGTGGGTCGCAGCAACCAGCGAGCGTATGCGTACCTCTTCCATCCCTCAGACCGCGTGCTCACCGAACAGGCGTACGAGCGGCTCCGGACGGTGGGCGAGCACACCGAGCTCGGCGCAGGGTTCAAGATCGCGATGCGTGACCTCGAGATCCGCGGCGCGGGCAACCTGCTCGGTTCGACACAGTCGGGCCACATTGCTGCCGTGGGCTACGACCTTTACGTCCAGATGGTGGCCGAGGCGGTGGCCGAGGCGCGCGGCGAGCCGCGCGCGGAGCCGCCGACCGTCTCCCTCGACGTACCCGGTGACGCGCACCTCCCGAACGACTACGTGTCGCTCGAGGACGCGCGCCTCGAGGCCTACCGACGGCTCTCGGCGGCGACCTCGCTCGACGATGTCGAGGACGTCGAGCGCGAGTGGCTCGACCGTTACGGCCCGCTCCCACCGGCTGCACAGGGCCTCCTCGCGCTCGCACGTCTACGAGTGGAGTGCCTGCGGGTCGGTGTCGAGGAGATCTCGGTCACCCCGGCGCGTGTCGGTGGTTCCCGGCATCGGGTCGCCAAGATCTCCCCGCTGGTGCTGCCGGCGAGCGCCCAGGTGCGGCTCCAGCGGTCTGCTCCCGCAAGTTCGTACCGCGAAGATCTCCACCAGGTGATCGTGCCCTTGACCGACGACAAGCCGGCTGCCGAGGCCTTGCGCGCGCTCCTTGTCGCGCTGGTGCCGCTCGACACCCGATAGCCCCGACGCTCCTCAGGCGGTGCCGCCCTGCTTCGAGCCGCCCGAGCGACGCGTTGGCGTGCCGGTAGCATGCGCTCCGGATGAAGCGGTTCGTGGTCCTCCGCACTGCCGAGTCGCTCGCGAAGGAGCGCTCGACCGTTATGACACCGATGCTCGCGGCAGGGCTCCTCCGTCCTGCCGTGCCACCTGCGACAGACGTCCCGTCAGCCCTCATCGACACCCCGCGGCTCACAGCCGAGAGTGGCTGAAGTGGAACCGTCGATCACTGTCGTCGGGCTTGGTCCCGCCGGCGAGGACTTCTTCGTCGACCCTGCCCGGCGCATCCTCGGTGCGGCACGCGTCGCCTTCTTGCGCACGTCCCGTCATCCTGCGGCCGCGGCGCTCGGCGATATCGCGTCGTTCGACCGCCACTACGAGCGTGCCGCCAGCTTCGAAGAGGTGTACCAGCGAATCGTCGCCGACCTGGTGACTGCGGCACAGGTCGCGGCTACGGGCGGTGACGCGGTCGTGTACGCGGTCCCCGGATCACCCCTCGTCGCCGAGCGGACCGTGGAGCTGCTGCGTGCCGACCCGCGCGTGGCGGTCACCGTGGTGCCCGCGCTGTCGTTCTTGGACCTCGCGTGGGCCCGACTGGCAGTCGACCCGGTCGAGGCCGGCGTGCGGGTCGTCGACGCCGGGAGCTTCGCCTCTCAGGCGGCCGGTGACCGAGGGCCGATGCTGGTCGCGCAGTGCTGGTCGGCATCCGTGCTGTCAGCGATCAAGCTCGCGGTCGACGATCCAGAAGTGCCGCTCGAGCGCACCGCGACCATCCTTTACCACCTCGGACTTCCAGACGAGGTGGTTGTCACCGTGCCGTGGTACGACTTGGACCGCGCGGTGGTACCTGACCATCTGACCTCGATCTGGGTGCCCGAGCTCGCCGCGCCCGTCGGCGCGGAGCTCCTCGCCCTCGACGAGCTCGCGCGCCGACTGCGCGCCGACTGCCCATGGGACCGCGAACAGACGCACGCGTCGCTCCGTCGCTACCTCTTGGAGGAGTGCTACGAGACGCTGGACGCGATCGACGCGATCGACGCGCTGAGCAGTGCGCCCACCGACGACGTCGAGGCGCAAGCGCAGGCGGCACGCCACCTAGAAGAAGAGCTCGGCGACGTGCTCTTCCAGGTGTACTTCCACTCGCGCCTCGCCGCGGAGAAGGGATGGTTCACCCTTGCCGACGTTGCTCGCGGCGTCCGCGACAAGCTCGTGTCGCGTCACCCGCACGTCTTCGGCGACGTGGTGGCCCGAGAGGCGGCGACAGTCGTGACGAACTGGGAGAAGATCAAGCAGGCCGAGAAGGGGAGAGCGAGCGTGACCGAAGGGATTCCTCCCACGCTGCCGGCGCTGGCGCTCGCGAGCAAGCTGCAGCGGAAGGCGACCGGCGTCCTCGGCGTTGACGGCTTCTCGTTGCCAGCGCTCGCCGCCGACGCCCGCGGGCTCCTCGACCAGGTGGTGAATGCCGCGGGGCGCACCCTCACCGCCGCCGCAGAAGATGGCGTCAGCGCGACCACCGAGGGTGGTACCTCCGCTGGCATCGCCGTCGACGCTGCACCGGCAGCCCGGGCCGCAGCTGTGCCGTCGAGCGTCAGGGACACAGCGGCCGCTGCGCTGCTGTGGGCTGTCACCGATCTCGTGCGCCGGCTCGGGATCGAGCCCGAAGATGCGCTGCGGGCGGCGGCAGGACGTTTCGCTGCAGACGTCCGGAGAGCGGAGTCGGCACTGGCTGCGCCCGGGCCCGCAGCGCAGCCACCCGAGACCGAGACAGAGCAGCTCCCCGCGCCCCCGGCCTAGTTCCTCGGGTGATGTTGGTCACCTCACGCGAGGTGCCGTGCGCGCGTCGACGTTCCCCGCTGCCGACGTGGTGAACGGGTAGCCTGGGGAATCGCGCCTCGCGCCCGAAGACGTCAGGGAGCAGATCGATGAGCACGATCGAGTATGTGGTCGGACGACAGGTCCTCGATTCGCGGGGCAATCCGACCGTAGAGGTCGAGGTCGTCTTGGAGTCCGGCGCCCAGGGTCGGGCGATCGCACCCTCGGGCGCGTCGACCGGCGAGCACGAGGCGGTGGAGCTTCGCGATGGGGGTGACCGGTTCGGTGGCAAGTCCGTCCTCCATGCGGTGGCGAACGTGAACGGGGAGATCTCCGACACGCTGGCCGGGATGGACGTGATCGATCAGCGGTCGGTCGACATGGCCATGGTGGACCTCGACGGCACTCCGGACAAGAGCCGGCTCGGGGCGAACGCATTGGTCGCCACCTCGATGGCCGCCGCCAAGGCCGCGGCGGCCGAGCTCGAGGTGCCGCTCTACCGATCGATCGGCGGTGCGAACGCCCATGTGCTGCCGGTGCCGATGCTGAACGTCATCAACGGCGGGGTTCACGCGCGCAATTCGATCGACTTCCAGGAGTTCATGCTGATGCCGATCGGCGCGGCCTCTTTCGAGGAGGCACTGCGCTGGAGCGTCGAGACCTACCACGCCCTGCGCGGAGTGCTGAGCCAGCGTGGTCTTGCCACGGGGATCGGCGACGAGGGAGGCTTCGCGCCCGACCTTCCGTCGAACGAGGAGCCGATCCGCGTGCTGATCGACGCGATCGAGGCGGCAGGGCGCGTTCCCGGCGACGAGATCGCGATCGCGCTCGATCCCGCGGCGAGCGAGCTGTGGAAGGACGGCGAGTACGACCTCAGTGGCGAGGGGCGTCGCGTCGCCAGCGCGGGACTCGTCGAGTACTGGGCGGACCTGGTGGATCGCTACCCCATCGTCTCGCTCGAAGACGGCATGGCTGAGGACGACTGGGAGGGTTGGGCCGCGCTCACTGCCGCTGTGGGCGACCGTGTGCAGCTCGTCGGCGACGATATCTTCGTCACGAACACCTCGATTATCGAACGTGGCATCCAGTCGGGGGTCGCGAACGCGGTGCTCATCAAGTTGAACCAGATCGGCACGCTGACCGAGACGCTCGATGCGATCGAGCTCACCACGCGCGCCGGCTATCGCACCGTCGTTTCCCACCGGTCGGGCGAGACCGAGGACACGACGATCGCGGACCTGGCGGTCGCGGTGAACTCCGGGCAGATCAAGACCGGCGCGCCGTGCCGCTCTGATCGCGTCGCGAAGTACAACCAGCTCCTTCGGATCGAAGAGGACTTGGGCGAGTCGGCGTCGTTCCTCGGTGCAGGCGCCCTCGCGGGAGGGCGCCGTGGGCAAGTCTGAGCGACCGTCTCGAAGCGGGACCGCCCCGGCGAAGGGTCCTCACGCGGTGTCGTCCACCGAGACGCGCGCCGCGCGACGGCGCGCCATGTTGAAACGGCGGCATCGCACGATGCTCGTCGGTGCAACGCTGGTCGCATCCGTCGTCATGGGTGCGTGGTTCCCGGCGTCGGATCTCCTGCACCAGCATCAACAGCTCGCCGCCGCCACGACTGAGCTGCGCCACCTCGATCAGAAGAACCACGCGCTCGAGAAGAAGGCCGCCCAGCTCGAGACACCTGCCGCCATCGGGCGTATCGCGCAGCAGCAGTACGACCTTGTCGCCCCCGGCGAGCAGGCCTATCAGGTGCTCCCGGCGAGCGGCTCGGGCAACGGCACGCTGACCGGGAGCACATCCGGCACAGCCGCCGCAGGGGCGTCTGCGTCGCGCAGTGGGAGATCGGGGATCTCGGACCCCGGGCGGGCCCCGGGCACTGGGCACGGCTCGCCGACGGCCCCGCTGAGCGCGAGCACCAAGGCCACGAGCGCGACCGCAGCGCAGCCGACCTCACGGAGCTTCTTCTCCCGCATCCTCGAGACGCTCGAGTTCTGGCGATGACCGCGCGGCCTGAGAGGCCGCGCCCAGACGACGGCGAGCGGGCGCGTCTCACCGAGCTCCTCGGACGCCCACCTCGGGGCGCGGTGTCCGTGGTGCGCCGCGGGCCCGACGGTGCGCCGGCGGTGATCGCCAACGGCCCCCTCTTCGAAGACGGCACGCCGATGCCGACGCGATACTGGCTGGTCGACCCGGTCCTGCGAGACGCGGTGTCCCGCTTGGAGGCGGCCGGTGGCGTGCGCGAGGCCGAGGCGGCGGTGGACCCCGACGCGCTCGCAAGGGCGCACCGTTGCTACGCCGCAGCGCGCGACGCCCTCGTCCCGGCCAGCCACGACGGGCCACGCCCCGGCGGGGGTGTCGGGGGAACCAGGAGGGGCGTGAAGTGCCTGCACGCACATCTCGCCTGGTGGCTCGTCGGCGGCGACGATCCCGTGGGGGAGTGGACGGCGAGACGTCTCGGGCTGCGCCGCGAGGCGTCGGAGCAGTGAGCGCACTGGCGGGTTCGTGCTGCTCGCCGCTATGACGACAAGGATGCACGATCCTCGTGACGGGCGCGCCGGCGCCATCGACTGCGGCACCAACTCCACGCGCCTTCTCGTGGTGGGCACTGACGGCACCCCTCTCCGCCGTCTCATGCGGATCACCCGGCTCGGTGCGGGCGTGGACGCCACCGGACGTCTCGACCCCGCGGCGATCGACCGCACCCTGGCGGTACTGCGCGAGTACAAGAAGGTGATCGACGAGCTCGCGGTGCCGCGCGTCCGGATGGCCGCGACCTCTGCGGTACGCGATGCGGCGAACGGCAGCGAATTCCTCGATGCCGCACGCGCCGCCGTCGGCGTGCCCGCCGAGCTCCTTTCGGGCACAGAGGAGGGCACGCTCGCCTACCGGGGTGCGACGGCGGACCTCGCCCCCTCGGGAGCCGACGACGTGATCGTCGACATCGGCGGAGGGTCGACCGAGCTGATCGTGGCCGCCGGTGCGCGACGGGAGTTCGGGGTCGTCTCCCTCGACGTCGGTTGCGTCCGGCTCACCGAGCGCTGCCTTCGCCACGATCCGCCGCTCGAGGGCGAGCTCGCCGACGCCGTCGCGGTGATCGATGGGCACCTCGCCCACGCGGCCGAAGCCGTGCCCGCCCTCGGTGCCTTGGCGCCCGGCAGCCGCCTGATCGGGCTTGCGGGGACCGTCTCCACCCTCTCCATGCTCGACCAGGGGCTTGCCGAGTACTCCTGGGGAAGGGTCCACCACTCCGTGCTCAGCGCCGACGCGGTCGATCGGTGGTGCCGAACCCTCGCCGTCGAGCCCGCTGCGGCACGCGCTGCCCGGCCTGGCATGGTCCCCGGCCGCGAGGACGTCATCGTCGCGGGGGCCCTCATCCTCGGCCGAGTCATGCGACGGTTCGGCTTCGGCACCTGCCTCGTCTCTGAGTCCGACATCCTCGACGGGCTCGTCGCGAGCGTGGCTGCCGGTGGTACGGGATCATGACCCGCCAACGCGTGCTGTTCGTGACGACGGACCCATTGACCGAGGCGATGCCTGGCCCGGCGATCCGGGCGTGGCAGCTGGCGAGCCAGCTCGCGTCCCATCACGAGGTCAAGCTCGTGAGCTCCGTGGCGTGCACGCGCTCGCATCCCGACATGGAGGTGGGCGTCGCCGACGGTGCAGCCGTCGCTGCGCTCTGCGACTGGATGACCATGGTGGTCGGGCCGGGCAGCCTGATCGACCGGTACCCGTGCATCGAGTCGTCCGACAAGCCGGTGGTCGTCGACATCTACGACCCATATCACCTCGAGAACCTCGCCGGGCAGTCCCGCTCGGTGGAGGAGACCGACGCCGTCGTGCGACGTCTGAACGGGATCGTGAACAAGGATCTCGCGCGGGGGGACTTCTTCCTTTGCGCGAGTGAACGCCAGCGCGACTTCTGGTTGGGATCGCTCACCGCGCTAGGCCGTGTGAACGCCCGGACGCACGAAGGCGACGAGGGGCTTTCCCGGCTCGTCGCGGTCGTGCCGTTCGGGGTCCCTGCCACACCGCCCGTGCGTGTCGGCAGCGGTCTGGACACGGTGCTGCCCAAGGGCTCCCGTCGGTGGCCCATCGTCCTGTGGGGCGGCGGTGTCTACGACTGGTTCGATCCCCTCACTCTCTTGCGAGCGGTCCACTCGCTGCGTGAGGAGCTCCCAGGGATCTTCCTTGTCTTCATGGGCATGGGCCATCCCAATCCACAGATCCCCGAGATGGCGGTCGCGACCGAGCTCCGCCAGCTCGCGGCGGACCTCGGCATGGGACCCGACGCAGTTGCGTTCAACCGGTCGTGGGTCCCCTTCGAGGAACGTGGCGCGGTGCTGCTCGACGCCGATATCGGCGCGACGACCAACCTCGACCATCTCGAGGCGCGCTTCTCGTTCCGCACGCGCATGTTGGACTATCTGTGGGCCGGCCTCCCGACGGTGGCGACCGCGGGCGATGTGCTCAGCGAGCTCGTGGCGGCCGAAGGGGTGGGGGTCGCCGTGGCCCCCGGCGACGTGGCCGCGGTGGCCGACGGTCTTCGGCAGATGGCGACCAGTCCACCGGGGACCGACGCGGTCCGCGCAGTAGCGGCGCGGTTCCACTGGGATCGGGTGGTGGCGCCGCTGCTCGAGTACTGCGACGACCCGTGGCGCGCGAACGACAGGCTCGTCATGGGCACCTCGGCTCTTGGCACTCGCCGTCCGGTCCTGCCTGGTCTGGGCGCATCGCGTACCGCATCGCGTACCGCGTCGTCTGGCGCCAGGCTCGCGAGCGGCATCGCGCGCGGGTTCGCGCGGGTGCGGCGCGCCACGTAGCGAGCCGGCCAGCGGGGAGCGGGCTCAGTCGCCTCGCACGGCGG
>JAJZJC010000126.1 GCA_021810205.1 Actinomycetes bacterium | reverse complement strand
CCACGCCACCGAGCGCCCCCGTCGCACCCGGCGTCGAAGAGCGGCTCGACACCCTCGCCACGCTCACGTCTCGAGCACTCGGGCAGATCTCGACGACCCTTCAAGGGCTGGTCGAAGCGGTCGGCTATCTCGAGCGTGAGGCGCTCTCGGTACCACGGGGCACGAACCCGGTTCCGCGGGAGCTCTTGACGACCGGGCCAGACGGCCGGGTCAGGATCGGGTTCTCAGGGGCAGCCGCCGCGAGCGGGTACCGGGGGTTCGAAGACGTCTTTCGAGGCACCGAGGATGAGATCCGCCGGCGCCTCCGCTTCTACCTGCCGTACCTCGATGGCCAATCCCCGGTACTTGACGTCGGCTGCGGGCGCGGGGAGATGCTCGAGGTGCTCGCAGATGCTGGCATCGAGGCTGCCGGGATCGACCTCGACGAGACGATGGTCGCAAGGGCCAGGGAGAAGGGACTCGCAGTCGAACTGGGCGAGTGCCCAGCGCATCTGGCCGCGCTGCCCGCCGGATCGCTCGGCGCAGTGTTCAGCGCTCAGGTCGTCGAGCATCTCGACAAGGACATGCTCGAGGGCCTGCTCCGCGAGGCGTTCCGGGCGCTGCGCCACGGAGGCGTCGCCATCTTGGAGACCGTCAATCCCCACTGCGCGCTTGGCCGGAAGAATTTGTGGCGGGATCTCACCCGCGTCCATCCCATCTTCCCCGAGGTCCTGTGCCTGCTGACGCGTGACGTTGGGTTCTCTGCCGCAGAGGTGGTGTTTCCAGGAGGAACTGGCGAGCTGGTTCCCGATCTGCTCGGAAGGCCCGACTACGCGGTCATTGCCCGGCGGTGAGGGTGACTGACGCTCGCGTAACAGAGGCATGACCCACCTGCTCTGGGCCGGTCGAAGCGCGTCGTGTCAACGGTCTCATCCTCGAAGAAGAGCTCGATTCTCCGCCTGATCAACCCCGCCAAGTGAACATCAGTCACTGTCCGAGACGGGGAGAGCGGCCGTCTTCTGGCTGCTCGAGGCGGGCACGCGCCTCTTCGATCGCCTTTCTGATCTGCGCCTGGCGAGCCTGGCGTGAGTAGGTGTCGTAGACCCGCTCGATGACTGCACCCGCTGCCCAGCACAGCGCAAGGGCAATGGCGAAGCGCAGGAACCCGCTCGCGAGGCTGATGCCGCCGCTCATGATCGACGGCAGCATGGGAAGGGAGAGCGCAAGCGCCGCCGCCACTACGAGATCGGGTCGCCGCACACCCATCTCAGCTCACCGCCTCACACGCCCACCGGCGCGGCCGCACTGCGCACCACCCCGCTGCGCTCGATCTGGACGTGGGAGGAGATCTCGTTGACCGACATCACCGACATGCGCGGCACCGCCGCGGCGAAGAGCCGGCGCATGGCGGGGCGCAGGGCGGCCGCGACCGCGAGCACCGGCTCCTTGCCCTGTCGCCCGGCCTCGTCGAACAGCGCGCGGACCTGGGCGACCACATGTTCGAGCACCGGCGCGTCGGAGGCGAGGACGGATGAGCCGTCGACGTGGCGGACGTCGGCGATGAGGGCGTGCTCGAACGCCGCGTCGAAGGTGATCACCGCCAGCGTCCCGCTGTGCAGGTGCTGGGCGGTGATGGCAGGGCCGAGCGCCTGGCGGGCGGCTTCGACCATGGCCTCGTAGTCCTTCGCGACGCGACAGCGCGCGGTGACCGCCTCGATGATGCGGACCATGTCGAGGATCGGCACGCCCTCGTCCAAGAGCGCCACGAGCACGCGATGGAGGTCCGAGATGGTCAGCTGCGCGGCGGTCATCTCTTCGACGGCGACGGGGTCGGTGCCCTTGCACACATCCACGAGGGTGCGCACCTGCTGCATCGACAAGAGCTCACCGGCGTGGCGCGACACGATCTCTCCCAAGTGCGTGATGATCGCCGAGGACCGGTCGATGGCGGTGATGCCCGCCGCGGCGAGCGCCTCGCGGCGTGCCTCGGCGGGGATCCACTTGGCGGGCAGCCCGAAGACGGGCTCGATCGTGTCCTCGCCCGGCAGCGCCTCGAGACCTGGGCCGATGGCCAGCACTCGCCCGGGCGGTGCCTGGCCCCTTGCTGCCTCGACGCCATGCAGGCGGATGGCGTACGTGCTCGGCGGAAGCTCGATGTTGTCGCGCATGTGGACCTTGGGCACCAAGATCCCCTTTTCATACGCGAGCTTGCGGCGCAGTCCCTTGATGCGATCGAGGAGATCGCCGCCGTGCTCCTTGTCGGCGAGGGGTGCGAGGTTCGGCGCGATCTCGAGCTGGAGCGGTTCCACCCGGATCTCGGCCGCGAGCGCCTGTGGGGTGTCGGTGGGTGGTGGCGCCTCTTCGCTCGGGTGCTCCTTCAAGAGCGCGGCCGCCGCGCGCCGGATCCGCCCCGAGAGCAGCAACAAGAGCGCCCCCACGATGAAGAAGGGGATGTGGGGGAGCCCGGGGATGAGTGCAAGGAAGATCATCGCCGCGCCCGCCACCTGCATGGCGCGGGGCTGGTTGCCGAATTGGGTGGTGACGTCGGAGCCGAAGTCGTGCTCTGCCGTGGTCGTTCGGGTGACGATGAGGCCCGTCGAGATCGAGAGCAACAGGGCGGGGATCTGGGAGACGAGGCCGTCGCCGACCGACAGGATGCTGTAGGTGTGGATGGCGGTGGTGACCGAGTCGTGGTGCCCGATCACGCCGATGCCGAAGCCGCCGATCAGGTTCACGAACGTGATGATCAAGGCGGCAATGGCGTCACCTCGCACGAACTTTGAGGCGCCGTCCATGTTGCCGTAGAACTCGGAGGTCTCGTCGATCTCCCGACGCCGACGCCTCGCCTCGTGCTCGTCGATGAGCCCCGAATTCAGCTCGCCGTCGATGGCGACCAGCTTCGGGGCCATCGCGTCGAGGGAGAAGCGGGCGGCCACCTCCGAGACGCGGCCCGCACCGCTCGTGACGACGACGAACTGGATGATGATGAGGATCAGGAAGATCACGATCCCCACCACGATCTGCCCGCCCACGACGAATGAGCCGAAGGCCTGGACGACGCTTCCGGCGTAGCCGTGGAGCAGGACGAGGCGCGTCACGCTCACGTTCAGCGCGAGGCGGAACATGGTCATGATCAGGAGGAGGGAGGGGAAGGCGGAGAAGTCCCTCGGCTGCCGCACGTGCATGGTGGTGAGGAGCACCACGAGCGCAGCCGACAGATTCAAGGTGATGAAGATGTCGAGCAGGAAGGACGGCATCGGGACGACCAGCATCACCACGATGGCGATGACCATGACGGGGACCCCGAACAGCCCCATCCGCTGCGTGACCTTCATGCGTGCTCCACCAAGACGACGTACGTGGACCGATCCCGCCGTTTCCTGGCGGCTGCTGCTGCGCTGCCGTCCTGGCTGTCGCGCCTCAGATATCGACCTGCAGAGCGGAGAACTTGAGCGACCGGCGGTCTTGGTCTCCTCGAAGCCGGCCCGCTCAGCAGTGCAGGGCCGGTGCCCGGTCGCTGTCTGCGGTGAGGCGCTCGAGGCGGGCGGCGCGGGCGGTGGCCGCGACATCGAGTGCGTATGTAGAGACCGAGCGCTCCCGGGCGGCCAGGCCCTTCTTCAGTCGTTCGTCGGGTGATCCCACGGCTGCCCGCAAGGCGTCTGCGAGCGCGGCCCTCTTCGGCTCGAGCTGGCGCAGCGTCCGCGTCACCGGCAGCCACGCCGGCGCGGGGGTGGGCACGAGATGGCACGGCACCAGCCATCCCGTCCGCTCGTCGCACACATCGGCGCCAACACCCGCCGAAAGGGTCACGACCGGGCGCCCCGATGCCATGGCCGCCAGCACCACCTCCGGCGAGCCCGCGGCACGGTGCGGGTGGACGAGCACGTCGCAGGCACGGTAGAGGCCGGCGAGCTCACCATCGGTGAGCGGGCCCTCGACGACCTCGACCGCCGGCCGCCCCGGGGCGCCGTCGGCTGCCCGGCGCACGTCGGGCTCGAAGGTGCGTGCACTGGGGATGCCCGTCGGGTGGACGACGAGGCAGACGTCCTCTGCAGAGCCGAACGCGAGGTAGTAGGCCTCGAGAAGGGCGTCGATGCCGCTCGCCTCGTCGCAGTCGCCGACGAAGAGGAGCCGCACACCCTTGGTGCTCTGTAGGTGGAACGGCGCGCGCTCCGGCGCGAACCGGATCGTGTCGATGCCCGGCGCGACGACCTGGACCTTCTGCGCCTCGACGCCTGCCGCCTCGAGGACGCGGGCGCCCCAGGTGCCGGGCGCCCACACCTCGTCGGCGGCCTCTCGGAGCCCGCCGATCCATTCGACGGGGATCGACGCGTAGCCCCAGGGGAGCTCGACCACGCAGCGCGTGCCGCGCCGCGCAGACAGGTCGGGGGGGACACCGGTGCGCACCTCGACGAGCGACTCGTCGGACCTGTTCGACGAGGGCTCGGCGTCCGACGCCACGGTGAAGGAAGTGAGCGCGGCGAGCAGGTCGGTCACATGGCCCGCGTCATGGCGTATGGCGCGTCGATGGAGGGCGTCGCTCGCATCGGGCACTGCGCGCAGTGTGGGGGGAATTTGGGCGTGGGGATCGGCGAGCGTCGCCAGCATGCGGCAGCACGCGTCGAGCGCGTCCTGCCCATCGGTGCCTGGCGGTACGCCGCACGCCGGGGTGCCCGCGAGCGCGGCTGCTGCGAGCCAGTGCGGGGCGCCGGCATCGGTGGCGACGAGGACCGTTCGGGCGGCGCGGAGCCACGGGAGCGGGTTGTCCAATGGGCCGGTCGTGACCGCGCCGGGGAGCGAGGCGGCGATCCGGTCCTCTGGGTCGAACCCAACGACGCAGACGGGCAGTGTGCCCAGATGACGCTGGAGCGCTGGCGCGATCTCGCGCTCGAAGCGGGAGACGGCTGCTTCGCCGCCGACGACGAAGTCGCCGACGACGACCACGCCCGAGCGCAGCTCCCAAGGCACCGGCGGCGAAGGGTCGTAGAGATCGGTGATCGACCCCGGCACCGTCTCGACGCCGGGGTCGGCAAGCACGACCGCGCCCGGCACGAGCGCTCGAGCCTCATCGAGCACCGCTCCCGCGCCCTCGGCGAGCACCACGGTGTCGAAGGATGTCGCGGCGTATGCCGTCGCGACCGCGCCGGTCACCGCCCGCCGCCATCCCTCGTCGTCGATCACTGAAGGCGCCGTCCAATGTCGCAAGGTCACCCCGGCCCTCTCGAGCAGCACGTTCCCGGCCCGCGTGCACGACGGCCAGGTCACCGTGACGTGGTGGCCTGCCCGGGCCAGCAAGACCGCCAGCGCCATCGTCCGGATGCCAGCGGGCTGACAGTCGACGAGGAGCACTCGCCGGCCGGCGCTCTCCGAGGACGCCGTCTCGGTCAACTGCGCTACGTGGCGGGTGGCGAGGGGGTCGACGCCGTCGAGGACGTCCAGGAGAGACGGGGCGACCGACGCCAGCTCCGCGCGCACGGTCGCGCGCCCCTCGGCGTCGAGGGTGGCGGCCAGGGCGACGACTGCCTGGCGTCCGCGCAGGTCGGCCCACAGGTGCGCGGCGAGCGCCGCGCCCAGCAGCCGTGCCGTGACGGGGCGACCCGGATCTCCCACCGCGGCGACGAGCGGGCAGGCGTGCACGAGGCCCTTCGCCCGCAGCCGCGTGGACCAGACCAGCTGGCGGTGCACGGGGAGCCTGCCGGCGATCCGGGAGGCGGTCGCGAGCACCGCGAGCGATGGCGCAGCCTCCTCCCACGCCTCGAGCACCCGGTCCGCGTCCACCGCGGCGAGGTGGACGAGCTGGCCGAGGAACGCCACCGCGCGGTCGGGGGGGACTGCGGCGGCGATTTCGGTCGCCGGCCTCCCTGCCCGCTCGAGCGCGGCGAGCAGTGTCGCGATCGCAAGGTCCATCCCCCCCGTCACCCTGAGGCACTCGAGGAGGACGTCGGCTGCTGTTCCGTCGCGCTCGAGCTTGAAGAGCGCGCTCGCCTTGCCGACCGCGACGTCTTGGATCCCGAACTCGAACCCGTCCTCGTCGATCCCCAGGTTGACCCGCTCGAATGCGGCGAGCGCGTCGTCGAGCCGGCCGAGGGCGAGCAGCGCCTTTCCCTGCCGCAGGTTCGCGGCGCTCGAGGTGGCCGAGGCGCGCCGTAGCGCCTCGATCTCGCCGAGTGCCTCCTCTGCCCTTCCGAGCCCGAGGAGGCTGTCGACGAGGGCCTGCAGCGC
>JAJZJC010000125.1 GCA_021810205.1 Actinomycetes bacterium | reverse complement strand
GCCGATCAACTTACCGGCCAAGGTCGGTCGAGCGTACCGCTCGATCAGGTCAGCGGAGCCGTTGGCGACGATGTGGGGGAGGGCGATCCCGTGGGTGAACAGCGAAGCGAGGAGGCCGGTTGAACCGCCGCCGGCGAGGATCTCTTCGGCGACGATGGCGGAGTCAATGGCGTTTCCTCCGCTGCCGCCCGCGGTCTCGGGAAACCCGATCCCGAGGATGCCGGCGGCGGCCGTCGCCTGGTGCAGCGAACGCGGCAACTCGCCGGCCTCCTCCCATTCCGTCAGGTGGGGGGCGATCTCTCGCTTGGTGAATTGCTGCACCAGGCGGCGTAGTTGCTGGCGCTCTGGCGTGGACCAGGGATCGAGCGTCACGGCGGCGTCATCCCCAAGCTCGTCGACCATCGCAGTCCCTTCTGGCGGCGCCGGGTCACAGTAGCCCGGTGGTGGTGGTCCCCACCATCGAGCGCCCAGGACGTCAATCCCTGCCTTGCCCTCGAGCGCGCAGCCGCCGTGTCGGGATGCCATGAACCCCGTCGACCAGGACCCAGAGGGGCCAGATCCTCAACACCTATGATCGCTTGTCGATGACTCTTGCCGAGCGCCTGGGCGCGTTTGCCGCAGGGATGCGGCTCGAGGACGTCCCCGAACGCGTCCGCTCCTTCGCCCGCAGCCAAGTGCTCTCCCAACTTGCTGCAGCACGCGCCACCCTCGGGCATCCCCTCGGCCGGCGTCTGGTGGAAGCCTTCGGCAGCCCCCTGCAGCCGGATGCCAAAGCGGCGGCCTGCTGCCTTGGGACGCTCACGCTGGCACTTGACTACGACGACACCCTGTACGCGGGTCACGTGTCGCACTCCACCGTCGGTGTGCCGGTCGCCTACGCCGCGCCTCTTGGTCTGGACGGAAGGCGCCTGCTCGAAGCGGTGCTGGCCGGGAACGAGTGCGCCTCCCGGGTGGTGGCCGGGGCGACGCTCGGATCCTTCCGCGGGCAGACCGCTGCCTACGGCCACCTGGTCGGTGCCACCGTTGCACGTATGCGAGCCCAGAGGGCGTCCCCCGAACAGACCTCGACAGCGCTGGCCCTGGCCTGTTCCCTCCCACCGCACTCCCTGGCGCCTGCGTTCTTCGGGGGCGACAGCAAGGCGCTGACCGCCGCAGTGGGGATCCGGTCCGCTCTGGACGCCTGCGACGGTGCCGCTGCGGGGCTCAGCGGAGCTGCCGACATCCTGGAGCACCCCGGAGGACTGCTCGCTACGTTCGCAGATGTCCCCCTCCCTGATGCGGTCGTGGAGGCCCTGGGGTCACGCTGGCACACCGAGACCCTGTCGATAAAGCTCTACCCGGCATGCGCCTACCTCGACAGCACGCTCGACGCCGCGGTCCAGCTGCACGGTGATATCGAGGTGGCGTTGCGTGACGGGCTCCACGGCGATCCCCGTGGCCCAACCGGCGGCCAGGGCCTGACCGATGGCCAGGCCCTCCTCGGGTCGGTGGCCGGAGCCGTCGAGGAGGTCGCCGTACGGTGCTCGTTGTTCACCTTCGGGATGGACATCCAGAGCCGCAGCTACGTCCGCGGGTCCGCGTCCCCGCCCAGCGCGCTGCAGTTCTCCGTGCCTTACCCCGTCGCCGTGGCCCTGCTCACCGGCGCGTTCACCCCTGCCGACCTGGCGGCGCCGCGGCTCGACGACCGCGTGGTGTGGGAGCTCGCTGAGCGGGTACGTGTCGAACACGATCCCGGCCTCACCCGTCGCGCCGTGCTCGCGACTGCCCCGCTGGGCGAAGCGCTCCGCCAGGCCGGGCCGCGTGCGTCGACCTGGCTGGCCCGCCTCGGTGGCGAGGAAGAGGCAGCCGCGCTGCTGCAGGAGGCTGGGCCGGCGGCCGCCTCCTTCGAGGACGCCACGAAGGAGATCGGGGCGATAGTGGAAGTCCGGCTCAAAGACGGTCGCACGCTGCGCCGTAGCGTGACGACGCCGATAGGCGCGTCGGGGCCCTCCACGCGACGAGACCACCCCGCTCTCGCGCGCGGCAAGTTCCTCGGCACCGGTGGGAGCGCGAAGGTCGCCGACGCGCTCGAACATCTCGAAGACCTCCGAGCAGATGAGCTGGCCGGCGTGCTGGCCTCGGCGCTGACCGTGTGAGCCCGCTCCACGCGCGCCGTCGGCCGTTCCGGCTCAACCGGCCGGTGGCGGATCACCCGCCCACACCGGAAGCGCCCCGGGTACGACGTCGAAGGTGAGCCACTGGGCCGGTGGCAGTGCACCAGCCATCAGGTCTCCATCGCACTCGATCGGTGTGGCCTCGTCCCCGATCGTCTCGATGACGACGTTGTGCCCCCTGGCGTAGGTCACCTCCGGTTCCCCCAGGTGGCTCCCACCCGCGACCGCCATGAACAGCGCACCGAGCCGTGCCGGCGAGGGCATCTCGATCGCGCACACGTCGAGCAGCCCGTCGTCGAGCACCGAGCCCGGCAGCAGCTCGAACGAGCCGCCGCGGTGACGTGCACCACCCAGGGCGACCAGAAGGAGGCGTCCCGTGACCAGAAGCTCGCCGTCGACCAGTACGCGCACATCGGCGCCCAGGTCGTCCGGGTGGCCGATCAGCTCGAGCGCGGCCTGCTCGTAGCGGTGCCGACCCGGGACCTCGGGCGTGCGCCGAGCTCCGTCGAGCACGCTCGCGAGGAATCCTGCGCTCGCTCCCAGCACGACAGCGAGGTCACGTTCCACCAGGCGTCCGAGATCCAGCCGGCGCAGTCGCGCCCCGGGGTGCTCCGGGCTGAGGACCATCCCCAGCGCCTTCTCCACCGGTGCATCTGCGAACAACGCTCGGTAGAAGGAGTTGCCCGTGCCTCCCGGCACCACGAACAGCGCCGGCGCCTCCCGGCCGTGGCGTTGGCCGGCACCCGTGGCGCCCGGCCAACGGCCGGTCCCCCGTGCCATCCCCTCGGCCACTGCACGAACCGTCCCGTCCCCGCCCACGGCCAGCACCAGGGCAAGTTCGCGCCCGCCTCCCGGGTCGTTCCCGACCGCCTCGCAGACGGCCTCGACCGTCTCACCCCGATCTGCCGTGGTGAGGGATCTCGGTTCGAAACCCGCTCCCACCAGTTGCCCGCCGACTTGGTCGACCAGCTCCAGAGGGGACCCGCCGGCAGCCGGGTTCACCACCACCAGGGCGTCTCGGGCCGGGGTGCAGCGGGGCGTCCTGTCGCCGCCCAGAGCGCTCACGAGAGGCTGTCCGCCAGACGTGCCGCCATGCGTGCCACGAGCGCCATGATCGTGATCTGCGGGTTGACATGGCACGAGGAAGGCAGCACCGAGGCGTCGAACACGAAGAGGTCGGGCACGTCCCAGACGTGCCCGAAGGGGTCCACCACCGAACCCGACGGGTCGGTGCCCATCCGTGCGCTGCCCATCGGGTGGTAGGCGGACAGGTGCAGGTCCGAGGGCCGCCAGCGACCCTCGCGCACGTGACGGACCTCGGCCGCGGAGTGGATGGAGCCGAGCCCCGGCAGCATCGGGTAGACCTCGGTCGCACCCGCGGCGAAGAAGATCTCGGCCGCCATCGCGATGCCCTCCACGACCTTCGCTGCGTCTTGACGGGTGAGGTCGTACCGGATGGCGACCCCGTTCCGGCCAAGCGGGCTCACCCGCCCCACTCCGGTATCGCCGATGATCGAACCGCAGGACGCCATGTGGGGGTAGAGCGCGAAGAGCGCCTTGTCGCGCCCCCACCCGGGCAAGGACCCAGCCGAGTAGCCGAGACCCGGTGGCGGGAAGGTCGCCTCGAGCAGGATGCCGTCGGCGAGCTTCTCGTCCACGTAGTAGCTCTGCATCGTCCCTCGCCACGCCCGGAGCGGTTCGTCGAACCGGGCGGTCGTCCCGGCTCCGGGGTGGATGACCAGGTTGCGTCCGAGCTGGCGCGAGGATCGCGCCAGGTGCTGGCGGGCGAGGAGGGCCGGGGTGAAGACCGCACCGGCGGCGAGCACCGTGGCCCGGGCGTCTACCTCCAGCGTGCCGCGTCGGTGACCGGTCAGGGGATCGAGCACGTCTGCGACGACGCCGGCAGCACGCCCGTCTCGAAGGCGGATCGTGCGCACGCTGGTCCCCGAGAACACCCTCGCGCCCGCAGCAGTCGCACGCGGCAGGTAGCTCAGGTGCATGGCCTGCTTTGCATCGACCGGGCAGCCGAAGGCGCACACGCCGTGGCCATGGCATCCCCGGATGTTCCGGCGGATCGGGCCACCTGACAGCCCGAGCTGCTCGGCACCCTGACGCATGACCTCGCCGTTGGCGCCGAGGACATCCTCGGGCACGGGCTGGACGCCGAGCATGTCCTCGACCGAATCGAACCAGGGTGCCATCGCCTCGGGACCCACGTCGGGGATCCCCGAGGCCGCCCACGATGCCAGCACGGCATCCGGTGCGCGGAAGCACGTGCCCGAGTTGACAACCGTCGTCCCTCCTACCGCACGGCCCATCGGAAGCGAGATGACAGGATTGCCCAGGGTGAAGGTCAGGCCCCCATCACGGTAGAACTCGAAGAGGCGCTCGACCGGGCGATGGCCCACGATGTCGCCCCGGTGGATCGGCGGGCCCTCCTCCAGCACCACCACGTCGAGCCCGGCGCGCGCGAGCGTGTCGGCGGCGACGGCTCCACCCGCGCCGGAGCCCACCACGACCACGTCGGCGACGATGGTGGCGTCGGTCACCTCGGGATACCTGATCACCGGCAGGTCGACGGGCGTGGGAGGCCCGGTCGCGGTGCCGGTAGGACCCAGCGCCACCAGCGGTTGGCCGTCGTAGCCGATGAGCGCCGCTACCTGCGGATGGGAGGCGTACGCGAGCTGTACCAGGGCTTCGAGCCCGGCCAGGGCTTCGCGCCGTGGCCGGAGGCGGGAGCTGCGGCTGGCCTCCACCCATCGGTACCGGCGGTCGGCGTCCAGCCGGTGGAACAGCTCAGGCCGGCGCCGGAGCAACGCCGTCAGGTCGAAGCCGAGCAGCATCGCCCGCACCAGCCAGCGGGACTGGCCGCGCAATCGCCCAAGGAGGGCTTCGATATCCCCGGCGATGCCCAGGTCCGCCGCACCTGGTGGGACAGCGCCGCCTGGGGGCAGCAGCGTGTCGCACAGCGCGTCGAGCACTCGGCGCTCGTACCCGCCAAGGGCCCCGGACCGGCGCCGGTCGTCGGTAGTGTCGATGCTCATGTATCTCCTGCCTGGTGCCAGCTGCCTGTGCAGGGGTCGGCGGCGTTGCCCGACGTACTGCCCGAGCACCACCTCGCCAGTAGAGCACCCCGAGCGAGCCGATCGCGCTCACGGCCCGGTGCACACGGTGGTGACGGCTGGAAGAACCGCGGGCC
This sequence comes from Actinomycetes bacterium, assembly GCA_021810205.1. Taxonomy (GTDB): domain Bacteria; phylum Actinomycetota; class Acidimicrobiia; order Acidimicrobiales; family RAAP-2; genus JAJYVT01. The sequence goes on along the minus strand of JAJZJC010000125.1, from coordinate 853 downwards.
GCGGTTCACGTGGAGATGGAGCGGGCGACCGACTGGGCCATCGCCATGATCGTCATCTGCGGGTTGACCTCGGGGCACGTCGGCAGGACGGACGCGTCGGCCAGCCACACGCCGCGCACGCCCCGCAGCCGCCCCGCGCCGTCGACGGGGTGGCGCTGGTCGTCCGCGCCCATGCGGGCCGTGCCTGTGGGATGGAAGGCGGCGACGTGCAACCGTTCCCGGCGACCATGGGCTGCCGCTTCGGCCAGCTCCGTCTGGTTTCGCACCGTCTCGTACCCGCGGATGCCGGTCACGACGGCGGTGGCGCCGGCTGCGAAGAGGATCCGGCCCATGGCGGTGATCGCCCGCACCAGGCGGCCGGCGTCGCTTCTGGTCAGGTCGTAGCGGACCATCACTCGTCGTGCACCGATCACCCGCCCCGAGGGAGCGTCGGCGATCATCGCCCCGAGGGTGGCCAGGTGCTCGACCCGGCCGAGCTGAGGATGGCGACCGAGGCCGCTGCGCCGGAGCAACGCCGGGGTCTCGGTCGCGCCCGCGGCCACGACCACCCTCGGGGCGAGGACCTCGAGCAGGGATCCGGCCGGCGTACCCGCACGTCGGCTGCCCGTCCCCCACCGTCGAGTACCCGCATGACGCGAGCGTGACTGATGATGCGAGCGCCTGCCGCGCACGCGTCAGGCAGCGCGTTGAGGTGCACGCCGAACTTCGCGTTCTGCGGGCAGCCGATGGTGCACTGGCGCATTCCGCCACACCCTGGCGCATTGCGGGCCAAGGGGTGAGACGACCAGCCGAGTGCGGCCGCACCCTGCAACGCCAGGCGCCGCGCCATCAACTCGACCTCGGCAGTCAGCCT
>JAJZJC010000124.1 GCA_021810205.1 Actinomycetes bacterium | reverse complement strand
GACGGAGAACGTCTGGCGCCAGCAAGGCGTCGAGGTCCAAGGACAGAGCGACGTGCTCACGATGGGGCTTCCCTACATCAGTCCCTACAACGTCAACTCGATCATGAACCCGATCCTCGTCGCCTGCTTGGGGCTCGGCTACTTCTTCAACCTGTACCGTGGACGGCCCCTCGTGCGAGAGGGCGGGGTCGTGATCATCCACCATCCGACGCCGTGGGAGTTCCACCCGGGCCACCACCCCAGCTACATCGACTTCTTCGAAGAGGTCCTGAGCCAGACGACCGATCCCGCAGAGATGTCCAAGACCTATGAGGAGTCCTTCGCGACCGACCCGTGGTACGTGCACCTGTACCGCACGGGCCACGCGTACCACGGCGTCCACCCCTTCTACATGTGGTACTGGTGCGCCCACGCGCTGGACCACCTCGGACGCGTGATCATCGTGGGCGGCGACCCCCGCGCCACGAGGCGCATGGGGTTCTCCCCAGCCTCGAGCCTGAGCGATGCGCTCGAGATCGCGAGCGACGTCGTGGGACGCTCCCCCACCCTCACCCACCTGCACGCGCCGCCGCTGCTCATGGCAGACGTCAGATGACCGGTCGTCGCTCCTTCCCCCTCGCCGCTCCGACGTGGCCGGCGGGGCTCGAGCGCCCTGCGCCCAACCGCGGCATCGGACTCGACTACCACCACGAGTGGTCGCGCCGCTACCCCGTGCGCCTCTTGCGGGCGATGGTCCTCGACAACCTGACGCGCCCTGCGGCCCGGCTGGTCGCGCCCACCACGGTTCGCGGCGACGAGCACCTCCGCCACGTCGCCGGTCCCGTCATCTTCGCCGCCAATCATGCGAGCCACCTCGACACGCCGCTGTTGCTCACCACGCTGCCGCCACGCTTCCGTCATCACATCGTGGTCGCCGCCGCCGCGGACTACTTCTTCGATCGGCGCTGGAAGGCCGTCCTGTGGTCGTTCAGCCTCGCGGCCATTCCCATCGAACGCGCTCGAGTCGACCGCCGATCGGCGGATCAGGCGGCCGCGCTCCTCGACGATGGCTGGAGCCTCGTGATCTTCCCCGAGGGTGGTCGCTCCCCCGACGGCTGGGCGCAGCCGTTCCGCGGCGGCGCCGCGTACCTGGCACGGCGTACCGGACACCCGGTCGTGCCCGTGCACGTGCACGGCACCCGTGACGTTCTTCCCAAGTCCGCTGCCACCGGCGGTGCCGCCAGGGCGGACAAGAGCGGCCGCTTCCCGCTCAAGCGGGCTCCTGTCTCGGTCGTCTTCGGCTCGCCGCTCGTCCCCGACGACGGCGAGAGCGCCCGGCGGTTCTCGGCCAGGATCGAGGCGGCGGTCGCCACGCTGCGAGACGAGGTCACGTCCGACTGGTGGAGCGCCCGGCGCCGGGCCGCGCGCGGCGAAACCCCCTCCATGCAGGGACCTGAGGCCGCCGCATGGCGCCGTTCGTGGGCACTCGGACCGCCATCCCAAGGGGGCCGCGACGACTGGCCACGTACCAAGCCGCTATGACTGTGGCCTTGTGGCCACCCTCCGCGACGGCCCGACGCTCGACCTGACGGTCGTCGTCCCCTACTTCAACCTCGGCGAACGGATCCGCGAGACCGTCGACGACCTATTGCGCACGCTGCGCGCCACGGGCCGCTCCTTCGAGGTGATCGCGGTCTCCGACGGGTCGACCGACGGCAGCGAGCACATGCTGGCCGGCCTCGGCGACGAGGTGCGCACCGTCTGCATGCCAGACCATGTCGGCAAGGGCGAGGCGCTGCGCGTCGGGCTCAACATGGGCAGGGGCCGGTTCCTCGGCTTCATCGACGGCGACGGCGACCTCCCGCCGGACCAGGTCGCCACCCTCGCGGCGATCGCCCAGGACTGCACCGGCACCACTCCCGACATCGTCGTCGGCACCAAGCGGCACCCCGCCTCACAGGTGGAGTATCCCCCGTTGCGGCGTCTCGGCTCGTGGGGTTGGCAGCAGCTCGTGCTCACCCTCTTCGGCCTGCGCGTGCGCGACACCCAGACCGGCCTCAAGCTCGTGCGGCGCGAAGTGCTCGCCGACCTCCTCCCCCGCATGGTCGAGCGGCGCTTCGCCTTCGACCTCGAGCTCCTCGTCCTCGCGGACCGCTTCGGCTATCGCCGAGTGGTCGAGGTGCCCGTGCGAATCCGTGACCGATATGCCAGCACCGTCTCGCCGCGCGCGGCCGCGGGGATGCTTGGGGACCTGTGCGCGATCTACTACCGGCTCCGCATCACCAGGCGCTACGACCGGTGCGTCCCGAACGCCTGACGGTTCCCCGCACCGCCGAGATCCGCTCGGCGCGCAACGCGAGCTCTTCAGTGTCCTCGAGCGAGGTGAGCGTTTCCCCGCTCGCCCAGGTCAAGAGGCGGTCGGCGAGCGCCGGGTTCCGGGCGAGAACCGGCCCGTGCAGGTAGGTGCCCACGATCCGGCCGGCAACGGCGCCCTCGGACCCGTCCCCGTTTCCCACGCCGGCGACGACGGTGGCGAGCGGGGAAGCGTCCGTGCCCAAGGTGGTGAGCCCGCCGTGGTTCTCGAACCCGGTCAGGGTCGGCAGCCCGTCGTCGAGCGGTTCGGCAAGGATCTCGCCCACCGCGCGCCGGCCCGTGCCTTTGGTCGTCGCCACGTCGAGCAGCCCGAGTCCGGGCAGCGCGCGGCCGTCGGCCGAGGGAAACGTCCTCCCGACGATCTGGTAGCCGGCGCACACTGCCAGGATGGGGATCCCGTCGATGGCAGCGCGAGCGAGCGCCCCGTCCTCGCGCAGCAGCTCGGCAGCGCGCAGCTGCGGCCCGTCCTCTCCTCCCCCCAGGCAGTAACAGTCGCCGGCGGGCAGGGGCTCGCCGGACGGCGCCTCGAGCAGCGTCGCGTCGATCCCTCGCCACTGGGCCCGCTGCACTACCACGACGCCGTTGCCCCCATCGCCGTAGGTGCCGAGCAGGTCGGGGTACACGACGACCACGCGCAGCGTCATCGGCTGGTCTCCTCGAGCGCGCCGGGCGAGCTCGGTCGCCCCGCGCCGCGCCCACCCGCCGTCGGGCGAGCGCCCGAGCGCGCGAGGAGGTCGTAGAACGCCGTGTAGTTGCCGATGTAGTCGACCGCATGCGAGCCCTGCGAGTGGGCTCGGGACTGGCGCTCGCCGCGAGCGCCGCCGATCTTCTCGCCCGCCACTCGCACCGCCTCGATCGGATCACCCTGCGCCAGGTGCGGCACCTCGGCATAGCGAAGGCGCACCGACAGGTCCAGGTACCGTTCCCCGGTCGCGATCACCGGCCGGCCGCGGAGCCGCTCGAAAGGGACGTCCCACAGCCACGACGGGTCCCTGCCGTCGGCGATCCGCGCGTTGATGCCGACGACGACCGGGCCGTCGCCTGGGCACACGAGATCGAGGAGCTCTCGCCATCCGGCAGGGTTCTTCGCAAGCATCAGGCGCACCGCGACGCCCGCGATCTCCGTCGTCGCGAAGCGTCCGGCGACCTCGTCGACCGTGCCCATCACCGCGAGCGCCTCGTCGGCAGGGATCCCGAACGCCTCGGCCGCGGCCGCAGCGACCGCTGCGTTCGCACGGTTGAAGCGTCCCGGCAGCCGGAGCTCGAGCGGGAGGCGCCGTCCGTCGGCGAACACCACCACCGTGGTGCCACCCCCTGCACCCGTCGGGTCCTCGAGCCACAGGTCGAGCGGCGGCCGGGCAAAGCCGCACGTACACCCCCAGCCGCCTGACGACGACGCTGAGAATACGATCCTGCCGTCGCACGCAGGGCAGCCGACGGCGTCGGCGCGCCACGAGAGCCCCGCCCCGACCCACACCGCTCGCGCCGCGTCACGGGCCGCCCATGCAACCAATGGGTCGTCGGCGTTGGCCACGACGGTCGTGCCGGGCGCGGCCGCAAGGGCACGCTGCCAGCGGTTGGCGACCATGCGCACCTCGTTCGTGCGGTCGAGCTGGTCACGGGACAGGTTCAGCAACACGACCACCTCGGGAGAGAGCGAGGCGACGAGCTGGGGTATGTAGCTCTCGTCCACCTCGAGCACCGCCGGTGCGCCCGGCTGGGCGCCAGCGAGCGCCGTCACGTGACCGGTGGGCATGTTGGAACCGGTCGCGTTGGTCGCCGCGGCGCCGAGCCGGCCTTCGATCGCGACCGCGAGCAGGCGCGTCGTGGTGGTCTTGCCGTTCGTGCCGCTGACGAGCGCAAGTCGGCGCCCGGCGGCCAGGTGCTCGAGGAGCCGAGGGTCCACGAGGAGCCCGACATGGCCACCGGCGACGCTGCCCCGTCCGGCGCCGATGCGCCGAGATGCCAGGTTGATCGCCCGAGTGGCAACGACCGCCAGCTGCGTTCGCGCCCCCCGGGCGGCGTCCTTGGCGGTCATCGTCCTGCCCTCCCCCGCCGCCGGCCCCTTCACCACGAGCTCGTCGCCGGGGCCGCAGCGAACGCTCTCGCGACCTCGGCGCCGCGCAGGCGGCGCACGACACGCCCATTGCCCGGCCGGCGAGCCGAGATGCCCACCCCTCGCACGGCGCAGTGCACCGCCCATCCGCTGGCATGGCGTACGAGCGTCCGTTCCACATCGACGACGGCGCCCAGCCGGGCCTCGGTGCCCATCAACGGCAGGTTACCGACCGGCGCGCGTCCCGACAGCAGATGCAGCGATCGGAGCCCGGCGCCCCAGCCGTCCTGCGCCCGGACGCGATCTGCGCCCGGACGCGACCTGCGCCCGGACGCGACGAAGGGACCGCCGGGGGGGAGGGCGGTCCCTTCGACTGACCCACTAGGAACGGAGGGGGGAATCCGGCATCCCTGAGGTCTGAAGACATTCTGCGGGATCGGCCTTCATCTGTCAAGCAGCTTTATGAGATACTTATAATCACTTATTACGATTGTTGCAATCGGTCCCGGGTGCCGGCGCGCACCTCGGGAGCAGCCGTCGGATGTCGCCGGCGTGACCGCCCACACGGCGGCGGAAGGAGGCAGGCGTGGACCTCAAGCACCTGCAGGCGCTCGTCGGGATCGCCGACACCGGCAGCTTCTCGGCGGCAGCGGAGGCGCTGGGGACGGTCCAGTCGAACATCTCGGCGCACGTCGCACGCCTCGAACGAGAGCTCGAGGTCGTCCTCGTGGACCGCGCGACCGGCCGGCTCACCGAGGAGGGCGACGTCGTAGTGGCCCGCGCAAGGCGGATGATGGGCGAGCTCGACGCGATGGTGGCCGACGTGGTCGCGATGCGCCACGAGGTGCGCGGCAACGTGCGGCTCGGCATGATCGGCACGACGGGGCGTTGGCTCGTGCCACGGCTCTTCGAAGAGCTTCGAGCGCAGCACCCCCAGATCGAGCTCACCGTGGCAGACGGCACGAACACGACGCTCGAGCCACAGCTCGTGACCGGACAGCTCGACGTCGCGGCGATCTCGATGCCGACCCTCAGCGACGAGCTCTCCTCGAGCCCCCTCTTCGAAGAGGACCTGGTCCTCGTGATCCCGGTCACACATCCAATCGCGCGCTCGAGCGGTCCACTGCCCTTGCGAGCCCTCGCCGACCTGCGCCTCCTGCTGCCCGCGCCGGGCACCGCCCTGCGCCAGGAGCTCGATGCCGCCGCGCGGCGCGCGGGGGTGGAGCTGCACGCCGCGATGCAGCTCGACGGGATCCGGCTGATCGCGTCGCTCACCTTCGACGGCCACGGTCCTGCGATCCTCCCGGCCACCGCGATCCCCGCGCACATGCGGCGCCAGTTCTGCCTCCTGCGCGTCGACGGGCTCCCCCGTCGCCAGGTGGGCGTCACGCTGCGTACCCGAGGGCTGCCGTCGGCCCCTACCCGTGTCCTCATCGACATCCTCCGGCGCACCGTCGAGGAGGCCGGCAGCGAGCTCGAGGGCGTCCACCCTGCTCTCGGTACCGCGGGCCGGTAGGGTCCGTGGCGTGGCGATGGACGGTCCGGCAGCCGACGACACGTTGGCCGCGCTCACCGACGCCGCCCTCGACGCGGCGGCGCACGCCGGCAGCTCGTACGCCAGCGTCCGGGTCGAGCGGATCCAGACCCAGGTCGTCGTCGTGCGCGACGGCCATCTCGAGACCGCCGTCGACGACATCGAGGTCGGCACGGGTGTGCGCGTCGTGCGCGGCGGATCGCAGGGCTTCGCTGCGAGCGTCGCCGTCGACGCGGGTACCGCCGCCGCACTGGCGCGCCAGGCCGCAGCTGCCGCGCGGGCGACCGCCCGGGCGCGGCCCGTGCCCATGGACCTCGCC
>JAJZJC010000123.1 GCA_021810205.1 Actinomycetes bacterium | reverse complement strand
TGTCGAAAGATGACGCGAAGCGTGCCATCCGCACGGCGGCGATCGCACGCGTGGCACCGACCGATGGTCTCGGGCTGCTCGCAGGGCTCGCCCGCGAGACGCACCAGTTCGGATTGAGCGGCGACGACAAGTGGCTGTGGTCACTCACCGAGCAGGCGCGGGAAGCGCTTCGGCCGGTCGCCGAATCCCTCGTCGCCGAGGGTGAGCCACTCGGCTGGTGGGCACCGGTGGATCGGACCGACCAACGGTTCTTGGCATGGGACGACCTGCCCGAGATCGGAACAGGTGGCATCGAAGGTCTCGTTCGAGAGCATGCCGGTCGGGCGCGCCATGAGAACTCGGAGCGCTTGGCCCGTCCACGACGACGGCCTCGGCGAGAACGTCACCACCGGCGCATGGGCGCCACGTGGTGGTCGGCGCCCGGTTTCGCCCCACTCACCTGGACGACCGGGGCCGTCCCGCCACTGCCCACCACGGCCCTTCTCGGGTTCATCGACACCTTCGAGCCGTTCGAACCGACCGGTGCGTCGGTCTTCTCGCTCGAGATCGACCCGTCGGCTCGGGTGTACGAGGTCACCGAGCCCGAGGACTGGCGCCGGCTCGTCGAGCGGTTCCCCGAGGACGTGACGGGGACCCACGACGGCGAGTGGCGAGAGTGGGGCGGGGTGACAGGCCCCTGGGTCCTGCCCAACTGGGAGGAGGCCATGGCGCACTGCGACGGGGTGCACGTCACCGTGGGCGGCTACCTCACCTCCTGTGGATGCGCCATTCCCGTCGGTGACGCCTACACGATGCTCTCGGGGTGGATCCCCGATGCGACGTTGTGGCTCCGCGACGTCGCTGTTGCCCGCCAGCTCGTCGGCCACTGGCATGGCCGACCGACGACAAACGTGACGAAGGTCATGGCAGCCTGGGCGCCAGCGTGACGCAGGTCCCGGCGGACGCCAGCTCGAAGCTTCGGCCCTGTCCCTTGGCGCCCCAGCGACTCGGGCATCTGGCACGTCGCCTATCACATCAGGAGCGTGACGTCGGCACCGAGGACGCCACTTCCAAGAGCGGCAAAGGGGTACGTGGGACAGTGGTGAGGATGAACGCCGTGCGCGCGGCCTTATGCCTTGCCTTCGGTGCCGCGCTCTTGGTCGCATGCGCCGCGCTTGCGGGTGCGCAGAGCGCTGATCGCGCGAGGCCCCGGACGATCTCCAAACACGCGGCCGCGCTCACGGGTATCGCCTGCACCTCACCGAACAGGTGCATGGCGGTGGGCGACTACTACTCCGAACCTCCCTTGCGCCACGGGACGCTCGTGTCCCGCTGGAACGGGAGGGCATGGCAGCGAGAGCGGGCGCCGCTGGTCGGTCCTGTGGGAATTGTCGGCGTCGCCGTGAGTTGCCCGATGGCTCGACGCTGCGTTGCCGTCTCGACATCGGGCGCCATGGCGTGGAACGGCACGCGCTGGACGAGCCAACGGGGCGTGACCGGGAGTGCCGTGTCGTGCCCGTCGGCCAGGTTCTGTGCTGCGGTGGGGACGCAAGGTCTTGCCTTGTCCTCCTCGATCTGGAGGGACGGCAGGTGGACGAGGGAGCGAGTGCCTCTCCCGACCCCGCCGACACCGATCGGGCGCATCACCTTGGCAGGGGTGTCCTGCACCTCTCAAGACTTCTGCCTGGCCGTCGGCGACTACAGCTACCCTGCCGAGGCGCAGCCGTCTGCAGGCCACCGGGACGTGCCGCTGGCCGAGCTGTGGAACGGGAACACCTGGCGGCTCGTCCCTCCAGCCGCCCCCACCGCCTTGGGGGCGCTGCGAGCGGTGTCGTGTCGGTCCCCCCGCTTCTGTGTCGCGGTCGGGACACAACGTGCACGGTCGACGTTGGTCGAACGCTGGACCGGAAAGGATTGGCAAGTCCAGGCGAGTCCCAATCCGAGTGCCGTCGGCTACAGCGTGCTCGACGCAGTGGCCTGCCCGAGCACGCGCACCTGCGAAGCCGTGGGCACCTACAACGGCGGGTCCCTCGTTGCCGAGTCCTGGCGGAAGGACCGTTGGGTACTCCAACGAGTGCGCACTCCACGGCCGATGAGCGGCTCACCGGCCCTCTCGTGTCCCTCGACCAGGGCATGCGTCCTCGTCGGGGCGGTCGGCGGGCTTCCAATGTCCCAAACCTGGGACGGGAGGCGATGGGTCGTCCGGTCTACGCCCCGTCCGCCGAGGTAGCCATCACCTATCGCATGCCCCCGGAAGTCGGCCTGCCTGAGACGATGGGGTGCTGCATGCCACCGGCTCGCGGGGCGCTGCTTGACGCGGCCGGTCAGCCCGGGCAGCATGACTGCGGCGAGTTCCGCGCCGCCCTCCGCCGGCTCTCCCAGCAAGCCGGCACCTGGAGGAAAAGGGGATCATGTCCTCGGGTCGTTGTCCGTCACCCCATTCCGAGGGTGCAGCTGGGGCGCCGATCGGAGTGCGTGAGACCGGATGACGACGAACAAGCACCTCAAGCGTCTCGTCAGGTTGCGTGCTGCTCAGACTGGTGAGCCCTACGCGACTGCTCTGCGCTAGTTCCGTCAAGAACAGGAGAACCGCATGTCCGTCAACGCTTCCCCCATCGAGGGCGTGACCACGTCTTGCTCCTTCTGCGGCAAGCCGAACACCGAGGTGGAGCAGCTCGTCGCCGGTCCGGGTGTCTTCATCTGCAACCAGTGCGTCGAACTGGCCCTCATGGTCGTCGAGGACGCGGCCAGCGCGACGCCTGAGGAAGCGACCCGCCGGCGAGCTGCGTACCAGGACCCGTCCACCGAGGACCTCCTCACGATGCTTCCCGCCTTGGTCAAGAGCGCCGACCGGGTCGAAGCCGAGTTGGCCACCTCGGTCAACCACTTGAGGGCGCGAGGAGCTGGCTGGCAGACGATCGCCGATGCGGCGGGTCTGAGCGCGGAGGCCACCCGTCGGCGGTTCGAGACCGCGGTGGCGGAGTAGTCGCGCTCCAGCTGCCAATCGATGCGACCCCGATCGTCGTCGCGCTGCATCGCCATTCCTCGCCCAGGCCGCCGGTTCTGTCACAAGATCCGGTCCTCTCACATGGACAACCCCTGATCGCTCATCTCGTTCCACCCGGTCGCTGACATCTCGAGGTCGAGCGATGCAAGCCTTGACAGCAGTGTATTAATCGCCTAGAACACTCGGCGTGTCGTGGTATAGCGGTCGGTGATTCGGTTTCGTTTGGATCCTCGCTCGGGAATTCCTCCTTACCGCCAGCTCGTGGCGCAAGTTCGCCAGGCAGTCCTGCTCGGGATCCTTCACCCCGGTGATCAGCTGCCATCGGTCCGCGAGGTCGTCACCCAGATCACCATCAACCCGAACACGGTGCATCGCGCCTATCGCGACCTCGAAACCGAAGGGATCGTCGAAGGACGCCAGGGTGTCGGCACGTTCATCTCGGAGCGAGCCCAGTCCGCACTCACTCCCAAACGACAGCTCGCCCTTCAAGAACAACTACTCAGCTGGCTCAGTCGAGCCCGCAAGGCAGGAATGCAAGACGACGCCATCATGGCGCTGGTAACGGCGTCGTTGGCGATGACCGGTGAGAGCGCAGAGGAGTTCCGCCAGTGACACCCACCCCGGCAGTCGAGACCGTTGAGCTCTCCAAGCGGTACCGACGGACCTGGGCGGTCAGGGACTGCACGTTGTCGATCCCGGCGGGGCGCATCGTCGCTCTGGTGGGTCCGAATGCAGCGGGCAAGTCCACCTTGCTACGGATGCTGGCCGGGCTCACCACCCCGACGAGCGGAGAGATCCGAGTGTTGGGCAGGGATCGGGAGACCGCTGATCGAGAGTTCTTGGGCTGGATCGGGTACCTCGACCAAGAGCGCCCGCTGTACCGGGGATTCTCGGTCACCGAGATGTTGCGCTACGGCCGGGAGACGAACCCGGGATGGGACGACGACAGGGCGCACCAGTACCTCGCGGACTTGGCGATCCCCCTCACTGCACGGATCGGAAAGCTCTCGGGTGGCCAGCAGGCACAGGTGGCGCTCGCTCTCTGTTTGGCGAAGCGTCCGCCAGTTCTGCTGCTCGATGAGCCGTCTGCCGCCCTCGACCCGGTGGCCAGAGAGGACTTGATGCACGTCCTCCTCCAAGCGGTGGTGGACGACCGGATCACTGTGCTGCTTGCGTCCCATGCCATCGCGGACTTGGCCACTGTGTGCGACTACATCGTCATTCTTGCAGCGGCGCAGGTGCAACTCGCTGGCGAGATGGAACGGGTCCTTGCAACCCACCGTCTGCTGATCGGTTCGGCGGACCGCAGCTTCGATCTTCCGTCGGATTCCACGGTCATCGCGTCGTCGACGACGGGCCGGCAGGCGTCGACCCTCGTTCGGACGGGGTCCCCGATCGGCACCTGGTTGGGCGAGGTGATCCAGCCGACGCTCGAAGAAGTAGTGCTCGGCTACTTACGAGGAAGGGGTGCACACGTGGGGGCTCAGCGCGAGGGAGCTGGTATGGGCGGGGCGGCGTCGTGATCTGGGTTGCCTGGCGCACCCAGCGCCTGCAACTGCTCGTGACCGTCGGTCTCGCGCTGCTCCTCGCCTTCTGGGTGGCGACCACGGGTCTCACGGTGAGCCAATCCAACATCTGGAAGTACTGGACTGACGGCGCCGTCTTCGCGCTCTACGCGCTGCCGGCCATCGTCGGGATCGGCGTGGGAGCGTCGCTCGTCGCCGGAGAGCTGGACCATCGGACGCAACGACTCGCGTGGACTCAAGGCATGAGCCGTCGGCAATGGTTGATCTGGAAGATCGCCGTCGGGGCTGGCGTGATCGTCATTGCCAGCGGGCTGCTGGTGGTGCTCATCCAGTGGTGGACGAGTGCCGCCAACATTGCCCTGACGTCGAGCGCCCGAGGCCCCACTCGTCCGGTGATCGTGCCCAGCGTGTTCGACGTGACGGGCATCGTGATCATCGGCTATGCCTTGTTCGCCTTCGCGCTCGGGGTCGCGCTCGGGACCGTTGTTCGCCGCCCAGGCTGGACGTTCGCGGCCGCGGTTCCGATCTTCATCGGCGCCCGCCTTCTCGTCCGCCTCGATGTCCGCCCCCATATCCTGGCGCCAGCCACCTACAGCAGCCCGACGGGGAACTACTCGCCAAGGCTGACAACCGGATGGCTTCTGAACTCGGGGATCCTCCCGGTTGGGCGCACGAGCCCGTTGCCGGGTCATGGGTGGAGCACACTGCCACGCCGCTTCACTGCATGCATAAGTGCTGAGAAGTCACAGTATGCCCAGACGCACGTCACACGCTGGGCTCATTGTGTCGTCGTGAACCACCTCCATTACGTCGTGCAGTATCAGCCAGCAAGCCACTACTGGCCACTGCAAGGCGCCGAGACTGCGATCTTCGTGGCGGCGGCAGTGCTTCTACTCGGGCTCGCTGTCCTCGGCGTGAACCGCATCACCGCGTGACGGTGAAGCGCCGGGGTGCGCACCCTCGCTGTCGTTCAACCGGGACCACCTCCTGCGATCCCACTTGGAGCGGCCACGACCGTGCCATCACGAGCGACGATAGACCCGGCTCGGCACAAGCAAGGGGCTCTGATGGGCACCTCTCCCCTACGCTCCCACGGGCACTTCTCTGACGCGCAGCCGCCGGCCAAGCCCGCGCATTCTGGGACGCGCCGGGGTGGTCGTATCGCGTCCGATCGATATGTCGCGCTCGGACGCCGACCTCGACTTGTGGCCCGACCGCCACAGATGAAGCGATCAGTACGGCTTGCTGGAGTTGGCAGACGGCCCGGCGCCGTGCCAGATATCGATCCCCGTGCCGGCAGGGAGGACGCGACCGCCGGACGAGAGGCGCCGCGATTGTGGGGCGCCACTCGGAGCGAATGGGCACCCTACGCGAGATGTCGCAACCGACGTGCCGCGATCATCGTTGCGACCACTGCGAAAAGCACCAGGATGGCTCCAGCGATACCCTGGAACAGCGGGAAACGCGATGCCGGCTGGTAGCTCACCCAGTACGAGACGTGGTGCAAGGCCAAGAGATGAAGGGCGCTGCCCGAGCTCGTCTTGTTGGCACTGAGCAGCGCAAGCATCCTTGTCGACTGCTTGGGGCTCAGGGCTTTCCCGTGCGGGCCGGTCATCCATGCCCGGATGAGCCAGGCACCTCGTGGACCTTCACCTGTGTACGCCTGGCGGCCGATTGCTCCGACACCCAGCCCATGGGGTGTGATGGTCGTGCTCACACGTGGGGCGATCGAGACCAGCTCTCGAACGCCCGCGGCGATCGCGGCGGTGACGAGCCCCCCGACGACGACCAACGCGGTCGCCATCGCTGACACCGTTTTCCTCATGAGCGTGCCGATGAACGCCCCAACGGCGAGCCCCAGCAGCGACCAAGCTGCGAGGAGCAACCACGACGTGACGAAGTT
>JAJZJC010000122.1 GCA_021810205.1 Actinomycetes bacterium | reverse complement strand
CCTCCGAACGACAGGCGCACGACACGTATCGGCGCCATCCCTGCATAGGTGTCGATCGCACGGGTGATCGTCCGCAGGGGGAGGTCGCCGGCGAACAGCAGCCGGTTCGCGGAGTCGGCAACCGTCACTGGAGACCACATGGCCGCCGGTGCGCCCGGGCGTCTCGACCACGCACGGGCGTCGGACCGTCGCCGGGTGTCGACCCGGCATCCGGCCCCGGGCGGCAAGCTCAGAGGAGCGCATCGTCGCCGGTGCCGAGTCGGCGGACCGCATCTTTCCCCCTTACTGCCTCCACGATGATGTCGACGCAGGTGGCCAGCGGGACCGCGGTCGCGTCGATCCACAAGTGGTAGAGACGGTGGTCCGCGACGTCGGCGTGGTAAAGGCGCTGGACGTAGCGGTGGCGGGCGGTGTCGGTGTGGTGCTGCGCTCGCCGGGCAGTGTGCTCGTCCAAGCCGCCCAGGTCCATCACCTGGGCGATGCGCGCCTCGAGCGGGCCATCGAGGCGGACGTGCAGCGCCCAGGGATGGTTCGCAAGCACGATCGCCGCGCCACGGCCGAGGATCACCGCTCCCCGCTGCGCCGCTCGGCGCAAGACCGCGGCGATGTGCGCCTTGTAGGCGGCCTCGTCGTGGTGCGACTCCACGTCGAGCGGGGGTATCCCCGTCCAGACCGCACCCGAGGCGGAGAAGAACGAGATCCAGTGGCTGAGGCCCCGACCCAGCTCGTTTTCGACGGCGAGCACCTCTTCTGGGCGCTCTGCCAGGTCGGCTGCGACCGAGGCGGGGATCGCGCGGTCCCAGAACGTGACGCCGAGGCGTTCGGCAACCCGGGGGCCGACGAACCCGCCGCCTGCGCCGTAGGCAGCGGAGATGGTCACCACCGGCTTCTCTGGTCGCACGCCATCTCCCATCTCGCGGCGTGTCTATATAGGTAATACTATAGTCGCTCGCTGTGAGACCCCCACGCCCAGAGCCAGCCTCGCAACGCAACGAGATTGCGCTCGCGCTGTACTCGCTCGCCGCAGCGGTCGTCCGGCGCATGCCTCGCGAGATCAGCCTGACTGCCGCGGCGACGCTGTACACGCTCGAACGCGACGGGCCGCAGCGCATCACCCACCTCGCTGCCCTCCACGGGGTCACGCAGCCGTCGATGACCGCCCTTGTGACCAAGCTCGAGGACCTCGGTCTTGCAGAGCGCCGCAGCGATCCCAGCGACGGCCGGGGCGTGCTGGTCGCCCTCAGCCCGGCTGGTGAGCGCTACGTGGAGGAGCGTCGCCAGGCCGGTGCCAACGGGCTCGTGCGGCTCATCGACGACCTTCCCGACGACCAGGCCGCATCGCTACGAGACGCGCTGCCGGCCCTGCGGGCGCTGGCCGCCCTCGGCGACCTCGGCACCGAAGCTCCCCACCGGCTCACCCCCGGCCCCAGAGGCGCTTTGCGGTGAACGCCGCCCACGCCGCGGCAGCCAGCCCGTTCCGCCAACCCAAGGCGGTGTGGGCGGTGGCCTTCGCCTGCGTGGTGTCGTTCATGGGCATCGGGCTCGTCGACCCGATCCTCCCGGCGCTCGCCAAAGACCTCAGGGCCACGCCTTCCACCGTCGAGCTGCTCTTCACCAGCTACCTCGTGATCACCGCCGTCGCGATGCTCATCACCGGCTGGGTCTCGAGCCGCATCGGAGCCAAGCGGACCCTGGTCATCGGGCTGACGCTCATCGTCGTGTTC
Organism: Actinomycetes bacterium; assembly: GCA_021810205.1. Classification (GTDB taxonomy): domain Bacteria; phylum Actinomycetota; class Acidimicrobiia; order Acidimicrobiales; family RAAP-2; genus JAJYVT01. Next base: position 4,767 of record JAJZJC010000122.1, on the reverse strand, counting down.
AGCGCGCTCGCCGGTGCGTCCAACGGCATCGGGGGGATCATCGGCTTCCGTGCCGGCTGGGGGCTCGGCAACGCCCTTTTCATCGCCACTTCCCTCGCTGCCATCATCGCGTCGGCGAGCGGCGGGTTCGCCGGGGCGATCATCTTGTACGAGACGGCGCTCGGGGTAGGGATCGGCCTCGGCCCGCTCGTCGGCGGCGAGCTCGGCGGTATCTCCTGGCGGGGCCCGTTCTTCGGGGTGACCGTGCTCATGGCGATCTCCCTCGTGTCGATCCTCGTGCTCCTGGACGCGACGCCCAGGCCCTCGCGAAAGATCTCGGTCAAAGAGCCGGTCACCTGCCTGCGCAACCGCGGCCTCGCCATCATGAGCTTTACCGCGCTCTGCTACAACTGGGGCTTCTTCACCCTGCTCGCCTACACGCCGTTCCCGATGCACCTCGGGATCCACCAGCTCGGCTACACCTTCACGGCCTGGGGCGTCCTGGTGGGGATCTTCGCCGTCTTCGTCGCCCCCCGCCTCCAGCGCCGCTTCGGGACCCCGAGGGTCCTCTACGTCAACCTGGCGATGCTCGGTGCCGACCTGGTCGTCATCGCCGCCTTCACTGCGTCGCAGACCACCCTGATCGCCGCGGTGATCGTCTCGGGCATCTTCGTCGGGCTCAACAACACCCTCACCACCCAGGCCGTCATGGCGGTCTCACCCTTCGAACGATCGCTGACGTCGGCCACCTACGGCTTCGTCCGCTTCATCGGGGGCGGGCTCGCCCCCTACGTCGCCGCCCGGCTCGCTGCCCACTACAACGTCCACGTCCCCTTCTACCTGGGCGCGGCCGCCGAAGTTCTCGGCATCGTCGTCCTCAGCCGCGGCCACTCGCTCCTCTCTGTCGCCGACCGCGGGCAAGAGGAACAACGGGTCGTGCCCGTCCCGCTTGCACCATTGAGCCCAGTGGTCTCTCCACAGGCCAGACCAGTCGCTGGCCCCGCCGCCATTGCTCCCGACGTCGCTCCCGACGTCGCATCGGAGGACGGCCACCGCGCCCCGATCGTCGTCGCCGTCGAGGGCCGGGCCAGGGCGGATCACCTCTGCGCTGTCGCGGCCGACCTCGCCCAGGCGCTCAACCGCCCGCTCCAGATCCTCCACGTCGTGGAGACCGACATCGCGATGGACGAGGTCGTAGAGACCGAGCAAATGGACTCTCCCCAGGTCCGCGACACGCTCCAAGCGCTCATCGCGCAAGCCGCGGCCCGAGGGATCCCCGCGAGCGGGTACGTCCTCGAGGTCGTGGGCGAGCACGGTGACGTCGGGCGTCGCATCGCCACGTTCGCCAACGACCGCCATGCGAGTGTGATCGTCGTCGGCGCGCCTAGCCATGGTCGCTACGCCGAGCTCCTCGGCTCCAGCACGACCGCCGAACTCGCGCGACGCGCCCACAGCGACCTTTACATTGTCCATCCGCCATCACCGACTGTGGCCGACACGTTCAGTCGAGCCGGGGAGGGACCATAGAAGATCGAGCACGAACGGTGGGGCTGTTCCGCTACGGCCTCGTGCGACGAGCTGCAGGTGCCGCTTTGTCGGCTGCCGATCGCCGGCTGCTGGTACGGCGCTTTGCCACCGGCCAGAGCTCCACTCCCATGTTCAGGCCGACGTCCCCGAACGTGGCGGGAACCTGACCCGACCGCCGCGCGTGTGGGGAAGAGGGGAGACTGCGGGCGATGGCGATTGCGATTGCGGCGCAGGCCTCGTGAGCGACGTTGCCGCGCAGCCTCGCTCCAGCGGCTACCTGCGGCTGCTGCTCGCGCTCTTGGTCCCCTCTGCGCTGTTCAACTCCTACGACGCCGAGCTCCGAGCGGTCCTGCTCACCCAGCTGAAGGCGGCGTTCCACGTGGGGACGGCGGCCATCGGGATCGCCAACATCCCGATCGGGTCCGGCCAGTTCATCGCCTTCTTCGTGGTCCTGGCGGCCGACCGGGTCGGCAGGCGGCCCATCCTCATGTGGTCGATCCTCGGCTACACGGTCTTCACCACCCTCACCGCGGTGTCGTGGAACCTGTGGTCCTTCGCAGCGTTCCAGTCCGGCGCGCAGGTGTTCATCGGAGCCGAGTTCGGCGTCGCGGTGACCCTGCTGGCGGAGGAGGTGCCCCCCGAGCGGCGTGGGCGCTTCCTCTCCTGGCTGCTCCTCGTGAGCCCGCTCGGCGCGGTGCTGGCAGGGGTGCTCGTCGCAGTCGGGTTCCTCCACAACCCGATCGGCTGGCGTGCGTTCTTCCTTCTCGCCGCGGTGCCGCTGCTGGTGGTCGCGATCGCCCGCCGCGGGTTGCGTGAGAGCCATGCCTACCTCTTGGCCGCCAAGGCTCGAGCTGGCGTCGCGCGCCGCTCGGCCCGTCAGGTCGCAGCCGGGGCCATCGCGCTCTGGCGCGGCTCACCCCGCTCCCGCGCGTTGGCGGTGGGCACCATCGCCTTCCTCCAGGGGCTGGGCTCCACGGCGGCCATCGGGTGGTGGACGTACTACGTCGAGCGCGAGCGCCATTTCGGCACCGGCACGGCTGGCACCTTCTTCGCCGTCGCCGCCCTGCTCAGCGTGGTCGGCTACCTCGCCTGCGGCCGCATGATGGACCGCCTCGGACGGCGCCCGACGAGCGTCATCTACACCCTGGGCGCCGTCGGCTGTGCGGTCGTCACCTTTCAGGTGGCCGATCGCTGGGTGATGCTGCCGTTCCTCGTCGGGACGGCCTTCTTCGGCGTCGGCATCGCGCCGGTGCTGTCGGCGTTCGCCACCGAGCTGTTCCCGACGCACCTGCGCGCGCAGGCGTCGGCGTGGATCCGGAACGGCTTCGGCAACACGGGGGCGGTGCTGGGCCCTGCCCTCGTGGGGATCCTCGGAGCGCGCACGGCACCGCTGCACAGCATCGGCACCGCAGTCACCGCCATGGTGCTGCTGTTCCTCGTGGCAGTGCCGATCGTGCTCTGGGCCATTCCCGAGACCCGGGACGTCCCGCTCGACACGAGCGGCCTCGAAGGCGCCGACGCCGCAGTCCATCCCTGATGGAGCAGATGCAGCAGCCCGTTCGAGGGACTCAGCTCACGGCGGAGCCGGCCGGTCCATGTTGGGCTCGGGTGCGGGCGCGTTGAATCTGCTCGCTGGAGCTGGTATCGAGGTACGAAGTCGAGAAGCTACGTCGCAGCGATCGCGGGGCTGTCTGACGTGAAAGGCCTCGTTCACGCGGGCGTTGTCGACGGGGAGAGGAGTCGACGAGAGGAGGTACGTGATGAGCCGACGTTCCAGGCTCGCCGCGTTGCTCGCAGCCGGTGCAGCAGGGCTGCTTGGGGTGTGGATGGCCGCCGGGCTGGTGGTGCTGGTACCGCAAGGTGCCGCAGGCGCTTCGCCCAGCCGCACGACGGCGGGCACCCTTACGAACACCGAGCCGTGCTCGACGCCGCTGGGCTCGACACCCACGCCGACCGCTCCTGCAGTCGTGTCGTCCGTGAGGACCCGCTTCGGCCCCGCGCTCGTTGTCGGATCGGGACCGTACGCGGGCTGCTCCCTGTACCTGCTGACCGCCGATGCTCCGGCGAACCCTGCCACCTACGGCTGCACAGGGACAGTGTGCGCGGTCCATATCTGGCCGGCGCTGCTCACGACAGGGCGCCCGATGGCCGGGACCGGGGTGAACCCGACGCTGCTCGGAACAGTGGCCCGCACGATCGAGGGCCACGCGGTGCATCAGGTGACCTACGCTGGCCACCCCCTCTACCGGTTCTCGCTCGATGCGGCTGCGGGGGACACCGCAGGCGAGCAGCTCTTCGACCCAGGCACCAAGCCGCCAGGGATCTGGTACCTGGTGTCACCCGGGCGCGGCACGCCTGACGCGGCCCCCACGTCGTTCGTGGACCGGACAGTCCCGCTCGTGCACCCTGGTGCGTCGATCCCCTACGGGACCGCAGACGTGCTCACCGTCGAGCTGGACCAAGGACTCGGCGGGCTGCCGTTCCCGGTTTACACGTCGAGCGCGGACATGCACCACATGAGCGTGTGCGATTCCACAGCGGACTGCGCGCTGCGCTGGCCGGCCGTGCTGACGCGCGGGCACCCCATGGCGACGGGCCCGATCGGCGGCATGCTCGAGACGGTCGGGCGTGCTCCGGGGATGCACCAGGTGACCTTCGACGGCCGACCGCTGTACGTGTTCATCCTGGACGCCTACTTCCCGCCGGGCGGTCCATCCTCGCTGCCGCATGCCATCGCAGCGCACGGCACAGGGATCCACCCGACATTCACGGGGATCGACGTAGGGACGTTCCACCTCGTACCAGCACCGTGACACCGTGAGAGGGGCATTGCCTCCTCCGGGAGTGCAACGAGGCGACGAAGACCGGCGTCCTGCGGTGGTTCGCGCCTGCGGGATCCTCGCACGTGCACGCCAGCTCGGCTTCGTAGCGGATGGGATCGTGACTGCGCTGCGCAAGTTGTCGTAGACGAAGATCTTGGCCGCGCCGTCCATGTGCTCGATGGTGTGCACGTGCGGCGGCTCGTTGCCGCTCGAGGGCCGTCGGGCGCTGATCACGGGCGCTACGCACGGGATCGGCCGGGCCTGCGCGCAGCACCTCCACGACCTGGGTGCCGGGGTGATCGTCGCTGACCGGGATGCCGGGGGTGCGGTGACCGTCGCTGAGGCCCTGGGCGGCGAGGCGTGGGTGCGCGGCATGACCGATCTCGACGTGCTCGAGAGGGCGGAGACCGGTGTCGACATCCCGGTCGACAACGCTGGG
>JAJZJC010000121.1 GCA_021810205.1 Actinomycetes bacterium | reverse complement strand
CCACGAGCGCGGCCTCGGCGCCGGCGGCGAGGGCGAGCAGCCGGGCCGCGTGGTCGCTTCGTGAGCCTCGCCGACCGCTGGACAGATCGAGCTCGACGTTCGCGTAGCGCGCCGGCGCGGCCTGCGAGGCGCTGTCGAGTGGGGCCCGGCCGAGCGGGGCGCGGCCGAGCGGGGCGCGGCCGAGGTTCGTGTGCAAGAGCACGCCCGTCGCGTTCACGACGGGGCGCAGGAGCGTCGCCGCCAGCTCGTCGGCCATGCCGGCAGCGCCGCCGGGGTCGCCGTCCGCGATCGCGCGGCGTGCCACGTCGACGAGCAGGGGATGCGGGAGCCCCGTCGCGGCGAGGGAGCGGGCGAGCGCGTCGACCGAGGGAGGGCGCGTCGCTGTCCGGCTCAACGAAGCACCACCGTCGGCGGCCCCGCCGCGACCTCGCCGACCTGGACGAAGCCCTCCGCGCCGAGCTCGCCCAGGGCTGCGGGGTCCACGGTGGCGAGCAGCCCACCGGAGGTCTGGGGGTCGTAGGCGATCGCCTCCCGCGTGGCTGTGGCATGCGAGGTGACGCGTGTCGCCAGGTGCTCGCGGTTGCGCCGGTCGCCGCCGGTGCGCACGCCTCGCCCCGCGGTCTCGAGCGCGCCGGGGTACAGCGGCAGCGCGGCGGCGTCGAGGTGGAGCGATACCCCCGAGCGCGACGCCATCTCCCAGCCGTGGCCGAGCAGGCCGAAGCCGGTGACGTCGGTCAGCGCCCCCACCGCACCCCCGAGCGCCTGGAGGGCGAGGGACGCCCGAGCGTTCAAGGTGCGCATGCCGGTGACCGTGGCCCGGCGGTCCGCCTCCTCGCCACCTTGGAGGACGATGCCCGTGCCGAGGGGCTTGGAGAGGACGACGGCCTGGCCGGGGCGCGCGCCGCGCTTGGTGAGGACCCGGTCGCGCTGGACGAGACCTTGGACGGCGAGGCCGAAGATCGGCTCTTCGGAGCGGATGGTGTGCCCGCCGGCGACCACGCCGCCCGCCTCGGCGACGACGGATGCGGCAGAGGTCACGATGGCGTCGATCACCGTGGCGGGGAGCCGTTCGGGGAACGCCGCGATGTTGAGAGCCAAGATGACCCGTCCACCCATGGCGAAGACGTCGCTGCAGGCGTTGGCCGCGGCGATCGCGCCGAAGTCGGCGGGGTCGTCGACCATCGGCGGGAAGAAGTCGGTCGTCGACACGAGGGCGCGCTCGTCGTCGAGGGCGAGCACCGCGGCGTCGTCGAACGCGTCGAGCCCGATCAGCAGGTTGCCGTCGTTGGTCGAGGCCGCGAGCGTCGCCAGGAGCGCGTCGAGCGGTCCCGCGCCCCACTTCGCCGCGCAGCCGCCGCACGTGGTCCACTCGGTGAGCTTGAAGGTGGTGGTGTCGTCGGTCACGGCAGGCCTCCTTGATGGGCATGGGCGTCGTCGCGGTGGGGATCGGGGAGGTTCGGCCCACCGGTCCGGAAGTCGCCGTTGCGCCGGGTGATGCCGCTCGAGTCGAAGTGCGCCAGGAGCGCGAGCACATACTTGCGCGACGCACCGAGGACGTCACGCACGTCGGAGACCCGCACGCCGTCGGGCATCTCCTCGAGCAACCTGGCAACGCGCCGAGCGGCCTCCTCGAGCGCGCTCTGTGCGAACCAGACGCCGTTCGTCTCGACGACGAGGCCGCTGCGCACGAGGCGTCGCAGGTCGTTGCGGTCGACGCCGTCGGGTGGTGGCGGCGTGAACGGCGCCGCGCGCAACGCGTGCAGGTAGGGATGGTCCGCCAGGGCCAGGTCCTCCGCGTCGGCGAGCCGGGCGATCCCGTGGGAGACGGTGAGCGTCTTCATGGTCGCGGCGACCGCGCGCGCTCGCTCGTCGAGGAGGGAGACGTCGAGCCCGGTTGGGCCAGCCGCGCGCACCCGTGCGTCGACGGCGGCGCGGGTGGCGGCGAGCGCGTCGGGATCGACCACCCAGCGACCGAGCGTGGGGGTCGCCGGTGCGCCCGTCAGCCGCTCGAGCTGCTCGGCGTCCACCCACCCGCGTTCGGCCACGACGCGCGCGACGGACATCGACGGCGCCGCCTTGGCGACCGAGCGCACGGGAGCGACGTCGAGCACGGTCCCGCCGCCCACCACCTCCTGGCGCCCCGCATCGCGCAGGATGAAGCGGTCGCCGGGAGCGAGTGGGAGCGGCGCGCTGAGCCAGAGCCGGACGGTGCCGCTCTCGCCGGGGGCGATCTCCGAGGCGCTGCCGACCACCCGCAGCCGCACCGACTGCTCTCCGGTCCCCAGGTGCGCGAGGAAGGCGCCTCGGTGCGAGACCGGGTGGCTGAGCCCGGGCACCGTGGTGAGCGCGGCGTCGGCCACCGCGCAGCGGTGCCACTGGGCGGCGCGCACGAGCGCCGCGCCGCGCGCGACGCTGTGGTGGTCCGCGCCCGCCAGGTTCACGGCCAGGCGCCGCCCCGGTGCCGCCACCTCGATCCTGCGGCCGTAGCTCTCGAGCCCGCGCACGCGCACCGGGATCGGTGGCGCCGCGCCGATCGGCACGACGTCCATGCGGTCACCCACCGACACCGTCCCGCCTGCGAGCGTGCCGGTCACGACGGCGCCGGCACCACGGATGGCAAAGGAGCGGTCGATCCACAGCCGCGGCCGGCCGCGGTCGGCGGGCGGCGGCACGGCCCGGACCATCGTCTCGAGCGCGGCACGCAGGCCGTCGGGGCCGTCGGTGCCGACGTGCCCGGGCACGTCCACCGCCACGATCGGCGCGCGCTCGAGGAACGTGCCGGCGACGTGCTCGGCCACCTCCTCGGTCGCCTCCGCCAGCCGGTCCTCTCCGACGAGGGCCGCATGGGTGAGCGCCACCACGCCGTGGCGCACGCCGATGACGTCGAGGATGCGCAGGTGGTCCTCGGTCTGCGGCTTCCACCCCTCCATCGCGGAGACGACGAAGAGGCAGGCGTCGACCGCGCCGACGCCTGCCACCATGTTCTTCAAGAAGCGGATGTGCCCGGGGACGTCGACGATGCCCACCTCGATGCCCGAGTCGAGCATCACGGAGGCGAAGCCGAGGTCGATGGTGAGCCCGCGGCGCTGCTCTTCTTCGAGGCGGTCGGGGTTCGTGCCCGTGAGCCACTCGACGAGGGTGGACTTGCCATGGTCGACGTGTCCCGCGGTGACCACCACCCGCGACGGCGGCACCGAGCGGGTTGGCGCGCCGGCGTCCGCCGTGACGTCTCCGTCCTGCCTGCCGTCTGCCATGTGGGTGGGGAACGTCCTCCTGGGTCCTGGGCTCCTGGGTCCTGGGTCCTGGGCCCCTGGGCCCTGGGCCCTGGGTCCTGGGCTGTTGGGCCCCCGCGCTCGGGCAGGGCGCGGGGAACGGCGCGACCCTATGTCATGTCTGCCGGTTGCCGTGGTGCGAGGCGGGGGCCGTACGCATCGGGACCCTACGCATCGGTACCGTACGCATCGGTACCGTACGCATCGGGACCATCGGTCACTTCGATTCGGATCCGCTTGTTGGCCTTGCCCTTGGACTCGGTCTTGACGACGCGGACCCGGCCGATCTCCGCCGTGTCGCGCACGTGGGTCCCGCCGTCTGCCTGCTTGTCGAGGCCGACGATATCGACCACGCGCAGCTCCGTGACCGACGCGGGCACGAGGTTCACCTTGGTACGGACGAGGTCCTCGTCCTCGAGGGCGGTGTCCCGCGGCAAGAAGCGCACCTCGATGGGCCGCCGAGCGGCGATCTCTTCGTTCACCCGGGCCTCGACCGTCGCGCCGAAGCCGTCGGGGAGCGGGTCGAACTCGAAGTCCATGCGGGCCGACAGCGGTTCCATGTTGCCGCCCGTCACGGCCCGGCCCCACTCGTGCCAGATCACGCCCGAGAGCACGTGCAGCGCGCTGTGGGTCCGCATGAGCGCGTGCCGGCGATCCCAGTCGATCCTCAAGTGCACGACGTCACCCACGCCGGGGGCCGGTCCCTCGACGGTGTGCCAGACGGTGGTGCCGTCCTTTCGCACCTCGACGACACGTGCATCGCCGAGCGTGCCAGTGTCGTGGGGCTGGCCGCCGCCGGTCGGGTAGAAGACCGTGCGGTCGAGCGCGACGCGTGCGCCGTCGACGCCGACGACGGTCGCGTCCATCTCGCGCACGTACGCGTCGCGCAGGTACACGAGCTCGGTGGCCGGGTCGGTCACGCCTCGGATCCTAGAGGCGGTCTCGAACGGTGCTCTCGCCGCAGCGCCTGGCGAGCGCGACGACGCGGCGCGAGCACCTCGGAGCACCCGTGTCGCGCCGCCGCGAGGCGCTCGGGTCCACGGAGCGGGTCGATTGCCCGTACGCGCGCCTTCTCCTAAAGTCCCTACCCGAGTGAGTTGGGAGAGCGGGCCGGACGAGGCGCGCCGAGGTCACCGAGGCGGCAGTGGCGGCGGACGCGCACGAAGGTGCACGAGGGAAGAAGGAAGGATGATTCGATGAGTGGGCCACTCGACGGGCTGGTTGCCGTGGTGACGGGCGCGGGCAGGGGTCTCGGGCGTGCCATTGCGAGCCGACTTGCCGACGACGGCGCGCGTGTCGTGGTGAACGACGTCGATCCGGATGGGTGCGCGGCGTCGGTGTCGCTGCTCGGCGACGCCGCGACGGCGTGCGCTGCCGACGTGAGCGAGCCCGACGGCGCGGCGAAGGTGATCGACCATGCACTCGAGCGCTTCGGCCGAGTGGACGTGCTCGTGAACAATGCCGCCCGCTTCTCGACAGTTCGGCATCAACCTTTCGGGGAGGTCGCCGTCGAGGAGTTCGACCGTATCCTGCAAGCGAACACCAGGGTCGTGCTGCTGCCGACCCAGCGCGCCGTGCCGCACATGGCATCGCAGGGCGGTGGGCGAGTCATCAACATCGCCTCGGGGTCGATCTTGGCGGGGACGCCAGGACTGCTCCCCTACGTGGCGTCCAAGGGTGCGGTGTTCGCCATGACGAGGGTGCTGGCGACCGAGTGCGGCCCGCTGCACGTCACCGTGAACTCGGTCGCGCCGGGCCTCCTCGTGACGCCCGGCTCGCTCGACAACACCCCGGAGCCGGCGTTCGCGCACCAGCGCGCCATACGGCCACTCGGAAGGGATGGCCAGCCCGAGGACGTCGCATCGGCGGTCTCGTTCCTCGCGTCGCCCGCAAGCGGCTTCATCACGGGACAGATGCTCGTCGTGAACGGGGGCGCCCAGTACTACTGACCCACGCAAGTGGCAACGGAGCCACGCAACGTGGCAGTGCGGGATGCGATCCTGGTCGCACGAGCCCTACCGACGGTATGCTCGGAGAAAACTGCCAACCCCTGTAGGGAGTGTCATGGAGCGGAGTCTCGGAATCATCGACCATCTCGTCGAGCTGGGTTTCAGCCAGTACGAGGCGCGCGCCTACGTCGGCCTCCTCGAGGCGAGCGAGCCCACGACCGGCTACGCCCTGTCGAACCTGACCGGGGTGCCCCAGCCCAAGGTGTACGAGACCCTCCGGCGCCTGGCTCGAAAGGGCGTCGCCGTCATGTTGAACGGTGAGCCGGCTCGGTTCGTCGCCCTTCCGCCCTCCCAGCTCCTGGCCCAGCTCGACGCGGGGTTCCGTCGCCGGCTGGCCGATGCCGAGCTGGCGTTGTTGCGGATGCAGCCGACCGCCGGCGCCCACTACCGGGTGCTCGACACCTTGGACACGTGGACAGCGGTGGAAGGCGAGGCGGTGCGGCTGCTGGACGAGGCGGTCCGTCACGCGTACGTCTCGGTCAACTACGAGCACGCCCACGCGACCACCGACGCGATCGCGCGAGCCGATGCCCGGGGCGTGCGTATCGACCTGCTCACGTTTTCGGCAGAGGCGATGGACCTCGTGCACGGCCGGGCGGTGCGGCACGAGAGCACCGAAGGCGTGATCTATCGCCACCACCAGGCCCGTCACCTGGCCGTCGTCGCCGACAGCACGAAGGTGCTGTGGGCGCTGGCGCCCGACGGTGGGGCTTGGGACGCCGTCACCGCGGACGACGCGCTCCTCGCGGCGGCCATCAAGGGCTACGTCCGCCACGATCTCTATGTCCAGCAGATCGTGGCGGAATTCGGGCCCGCGCTCTCCACGCGCTACGGCCCCGCGCTCGAGCAGCTGGTCATGCCGTCCCCCGAAGGGGCGTCGGAGCCGCAGCGCGCGAGTGGTGTGCGGGGCAGGCGGCGCTCGGCCTGAGCGGCGCTCGCCGCGCAGGGCCGCCACGGCCGCGCAGGGAGCAGCGCAGGATCGCCAGGAGCCGCGCAGGGCCGCCAGGGAGCAGGGAGCAGCGTTGTCCGATAGTATCTACCACAGGAGTGGGGACGTCGGATGCGGCATGGCGCGCCTCGTCGAGATGCTCGTCGGCGCCACCGGCGACGCCGCAGTCGATGTCGTCACCGTCGATGTCGTCACCGTCGACGCCAGGAGGAGGGCAGAGCGTGCTTGACGGCGTGGTCCCATTTCCAGCCGATGTGGCCCGGCGCTACCGGGAGAAGGGGTACTGGGAGGACCGGTCCCTGATCGA
>JAJZJC010000120.1 GCA_021810205.1 Actinomycetes bacterium | reverse complement strand
GCACAACTCGGCCGACAAGCGCCGAGGAGCACCGCCAGAGACTGCCGGCTCGCCCCAGGCCGCGGCCGCAACACCGAGCCCACATGGGGCCTACGTGCGGCCTACGTGCTTGTTGTGCTCGTTTGTCGCGTCCGAGCGCCAGCCGCTCACTGCCACGAGCCCCGTAGCGCACTTGGAGCTGTCGCTTCCGCCGGCCGCAGCGTTCACCTCGCTCACCGGGCGGGGCGTCACTGCTCGGGTCGGTGACCGGAACGTGGTGGTGGGACGGCCCTCACTGCTCGCCGAGTCCGGCTTCGACACCCGGCCCCTGGCAGGCCAGATCGAGGTCCTGGAGGACGCCGGGCGCACCGTGGTCGGCGTTTGTGCCGACGACGGGGTGCTACTCGGGGCGCTCGCCCTCGGCGACGAGCTACGGCCCGACGCAGCACCGGCCGTGGCCGCGCTCAAGGCAGCCGGGGTCACCCCGGTCCTGCTCACCGGCGATAACCCCAGAGCCGCCGCGCAGATGGCCGCTCGGGCGGGCATCGAGGTGGTCCACGCGGGGGCGCTCCCGGGCGGGAAGGCAGACATCGTCCGCAAACTCCAGCGAAGGGGCCGGGTTGCGATGGTCGGTGACGGCATCAACGACGCTCCTGCCTTGATGCAGGCCGATGTCGGGGTGGCCATGGGCGGCGGCACCGACATCGCTATGGAGTCCGCGGACGCGATTATCTTGAACAGCCGGCTCACCGCGGTGCTCACCGTCCGGGAGATCTCCCTCCGCTCCTATCGGAAGACCCGTCAGAACGTGGCGCTCGCCTTCCTCTTCAACGGCATCGGCGTCCTCCTCGCGGCGACGGGGATCCTGTACCCCGTGTGGGCCATGGCCGCCATGGCGGTGAGCGTCACGTCGATCTTCGCCAAAAGGGCTCTCCATCTCGATGCCGTAGCCCTGGTCACGGCGTGGTCCGCCCCGATGACAGCACGAGTCTCCGCCACGGCAAACCCACATCACCAAGGTCGAGGCTGGCGGGTCGCGAGCGAGCCCGGGTCGGCGGAGAGGGGGCCGGACGAGTGCGGCCGGCCAGGCGCATCTCTCGGTAGGTGATCGGGCCGGCGCCGACAGCCTGGCTGAGCAGCGTGTGGAACTGCAAGCCACGGCTGCGAGAGTGGCGGCGGTTGAAACGGAAGACCCACTCGTCGAAGTACCCCTGGAGATGCGCGGAGCTGACCGAACCCTGCAAGGTGCCCATGACCCAGCGCTTCACGAGCGAGAACACCCTGTGCGTCGCAGGGAGCACCACGTGGGCGGGCAGGCCGGACGCGGCGATCGAGGTGTTGTGGTGCTCGTAGTGGTCCCGGGTCGCTGGTGGGTACGAGGACCAGCCGTCGGTGATCACCCTGCTGCCAGGCTCGACCGCGCCGTCGAGGAACGCCGTCAGGCTCTCGGCGCTGGCGTCGGGGATGATCCCAAGCCGAACACGGCCGAAGCTGTGCTCGTCGAGCTCAACCGTCGCGGCGAACAGGACCTTACCGAGGGCGCCACGACCCGGAATGCCTGGCTCCGGGCCGCCGAGGTAGCTCTCGTCGACCTCGACGTCACCACGGAGGCGATCGCGACCCGGGCGCACCATCACCGAGCGGTACCGGTGAAGCATCGCCCACGCCGTCTGGTACGAACCGAGCTCCATCTCGCGCTGTAGCTGGGTGGCGGAGATGCCGACCTTGCTGTTCACGAGATGCCACGCAGCAGCGAACCACACGGTGAGCGGGGTGCGAGTGCCGTGGAGGATCGTGCCTGCGGTCGCCGAGACCCGACGGTCGCAGCCGGCGCAACGCCAGCGGAGGTCGGGCGCACGCCATCCTCTCTCGCAGCTGCAGTGCGGGCAGGCGAAGCCGTTCGGCCAGCGGAGCCAGTCGAGGTAGTCCAGGCACTTCCAGTCCTCGTTGAACCAGGACCGGAGCTGGGCGTAGGAGCGTGGGTAGTCCTGACCGGCGGTCGAAGGCACCCGCTCAGCCTACGGCATCGAGATGGAGAGCCCTTTTCGCCAATTCCCTCTGGGACCGGTCCGGGATGCTGCTCACGCCGTGCTGAGCGTCGGCCGCTACTACGAGACCGAGCCCGAGCACCAGACCGGGGGAGTGAGCCAAGTGACTCACGAAATCGTGGATTCATGTACTAAGGTCGAAGGTATGGCTCCTGCACCCCTCAGCGTTGCTGTCACCCCGAGCGGGGCACCGGGCTACGCCGACCTCGCCCGTCGGCCGTTGCTGGTGGCGGACGATGCCGAGCGCCTGGCAGACACGTTCTCGCTCCTCAGCAGCAGTACGCGACTTCGCCTGCTGCATGCGCTCGCCCGAAGAGGTGAGCTCTGCGTGAAGGACCTCGCTGCCGAGGTGGGCATGAGCAGCTCGGCGGTGTGCAACCAGCTCCAGCGACTGGTGGACCGGCGCATCCTGGCTGCGCGGCGGGACGGCAACTTCGTGCACTACCGGATCGAGGATCCCTGCCTCGTGCAGCTCATCGAGGCCGGGCTGTGCATGACGCTGCTCGGACCAGGCGATGCCTGCCCTCGATGACCTCGAACGACGTCGTCGGACGGGCTGAGCGGGGAGCTCCGGTGTCGCCCCAGGACCACCGGAGTGCCAGCCGCCGCCGGTACCGGCTCGACCCAGCCTGCTGCAGCACGTGCAGCGGTGACCTCGAGGGGCTGCGTCGCCTTCGGGGCGTCGAGGACGTGCAATGGTTCGACTCGGCCGGGATCGTCATCGTCACCGCAGACGACCAGGTCTCCGACGAGGCGATCCGCCGGGCCGCCGCTGCCGGCGGGGTGACCCTGGCCGCAGCGCTGCCGACGGGCGACGACGCGGCGCGGCGATGGTGGCGACGTCCCGATCTACTGGCCTTGGCCGGCGCAGCGCTCCTCCTCGGCATCGGTCTCGCCGTCGAGCACCTTGCACACGACGTTTCCGCCAGCCAGGCGCTATACGTCGCGACGGTGATCGTGGGCGGTGCTTACCCGCTGCGCCGGGCGCTTGTCACGCTGCGCGCCCGACGGGTGACGATTGGGGTGCTGCTCGTGGTCGCGACGGCGGGCGCGCTCGCCTTGGGCCACCTCGACGAGGCGGCCGAGCTGGTGGTGGTGTTCAGCCTCGGCGAGGTGCTGGAGGGCTATGCCGCCGATCGGGCGCGCGGCTCGATCCGGGCCCTGATGGCGCTCGCCCCGCCGGAGACCGTCCGCCGCCGAGACGACGGGAGCGACGAGATGGTGCCGGTCGAGGCGCTGGCGCCCGGTGACGTCGTCCTCGCCCGCCCGGGCGAGCGAGTCCCCACCGACGGCCGGGTGCGCTCGGGGGCCTCGTGGGTCGACCAGAGCCCGGTGACCGGGGAGTCGATGCCAATCGAGGTCGGCCCCGGCGCGCAGGTCTTCGGGGGGACCATCAACGGCCCCGGCGCGCTCGAGATCACCGTCGCCTCACCCTATGCGGACACCGTGCTCGCCCGGGTGATCCGCCAGGTCGAAGAGGCCCAGGCCCACCGCGGTCGGGCACAGCGCTTCGCGGACCGCTTCGGGGCGGTCTACACGCCGATCATGTTCGCCCTGGCTCTTGTCGTCGCCGTCCTCGGCCCGTCGTTCGGCCTCGGCTGGCGCGCCGCGATCTACCGGGGCCTCGTCGTGCTGTCGGTGTCGTGCTCCTGCGCGCTCGTGATCTCGGTTCCCGTCACCGTGGTCACCTCGATCGCGCGGGCCGCGCGGGACGGCATCTTGATCAAGGGCGGCGCCTACCTCGAGGCGCTCGCCCGGGTCGACACCGTCGCCTTCGACAAGACCGGCACCTTGACCGAGGGTCGGCCGGTGCTCGTCCGCATGGTCGCCCTCGACGGTTTGGACGCCGATCACCTGCTCGCGCTGGCGGCCGGCGTCGAGTCCTCCAGCGAGCACCCGCTCGGGCGGGCGGTCCTCGATGCCGCCCGGGAGCGAGGGCTCGCCGTCCCGGCGGCCCGGGACGCTCGTGCCCGCCCGGGCGTGGGCATCGTCGCCACCGTCGAGGGTCGCCGGCTTCGGGTTGGCCGCCTCGACCCTGCCCATCCCGGTGCCGAAGCCGCCCAGGTCGCCCTCGCCGAGCTCGAGTCGGCCGGCATCACGGCGGTGGCGGTTGCCGACGACGCGCAGGTGCTTGGTCTGCTCGGCATCGCCGACGCGGCCCGTCCCGAGGCCGCGGGCGCCATCGGAGCGCTGCGCGACCTGGGCATGCGGCACCTCGTCATGCTGACCGGCGACAACCGCCGCGTGGCAGCCGCGCTCGCCGCTCAGCTGGGCCTGGACGAGTACCGGGCCGGGCTCCTCCCGGAGGACAAGACCGCGGCGATCGAGCAGCTGAGGGCGACGCAGCGCACCGTCGCCATGGTGGGCGACGGGGTCAACGACGCCCCGGCGCTCGCCTCGGCCGACGTGGCAGTCGCCATGGGTGCCGCCGGCACCGACGTGGCGCTCGAGACCGCAGACGTGGCCCTCATGGCCGACGACCTCGCTCGTCTGCCGGCCGCGCTTCGACTGGCGCGCCGGGCGCAACGCAACATCCGCCAGAACGTGGTGATGAGCCTGGCGAGCGTGGCGCTGCTCGTGGCCGCCGCGCTCGCCGGCCTGCTCAACCTGACCGCCGGGGTGGTCCTCAACGAGGGCACCGCCGTGCTGATCATTGCCAACGGGCTGCGGATGCTCCGGCACCCGGCCGAGGAGGACCAACGGCAGTGACGAAGCATCGACCGCACGCCCCTCGCCAGCCAGGACGGCGCGCCGGGCAAGCCCGGGCCGAACACGAGCGGCGACGCCGCCAGAAGGTCCGTGGGGCCTGGATCGCCGCCGCGGTCGTGGTCGTCGCGGCTGCGGTGACCGTGCCGCTCGTCGTCGCTGGATCCGGCCCGGGCCGAGGCGTTCCCGCCGTCCAGGCGGTCGGGTCGCCCCAGGGCAACCAGCTCCACCAGTTCAGCGGCAGCCAGCACGCCCCGTTCATCGAGCTGAGCCAGTACTACCCGATCTGGGAGCACAAGAACCCGAACTACGTGCTCGTCGACGTCCGGGAGGCCGCAGAGCGGGCCTTGGCCCACATCCCGAACGACGTGTGGGTACCCCTCGCCGACATGGCCTCAACGGGCTGGCAGTACCTCAACCGCTACCGGGGCAAGACCCTCGTGCTCTACTGCGACTGCCCGTGGGAGGAGGCGGCGGCCGCCTCGGTGGTCTTGAAGCAGCACGGCTGGACGAACACGGATCTCCGCGTCCTCCATCAGGGCATTCCCGGCTGGGAGCAGGCGGGTTACCCGGTCGTCCCGGGCGGGAACGTCTGCGTCACCGAGCACGACTGGCCCCAGGCGTGCGGTGGGGGGTGATCCGGTGGGCGGTGACCGCGGTCGCGCTGGGCGCGCTCCTCGCGTCCTGCGGGCGGGCGACGCCCGTCGCCGTCGTCCACATCGTCCCGGGCAGCTCCGGCCCCTCCTATCGCCCTGGCGTGCTCCGCCTCTCGGTCGGCTCGGAGGCAACCTGGGTCAACGAGGACCCTCGACGGGTGTGCACGGTGACCTCGGCCGCCAACACCTTCGGGAGCCGCTTCCTCCGGTACGGCCAGCGCTACACGCTCCGCTTCAACGCGCCGGGGACCTACCGCTACTTCTGCGAGAACGACCGGACCGCACGGGGTGAGGTGGTCGTGAACCCATGAGCGAGCCGCGGACGCCCGAAGCGGCTCTCTTGCCGGTTCGCCCGGCACCGCTCACTCAGCACGCGCCGCGGCGAGGCCGCCGAGCGCGCCGGCTCGCCGGCCTCGCCGTGCTCGTCGCATCCGGCTCGATCGCCGCCTCGGCCTGCTCGTCGAGCCCCGTTGCCGGCAAGGCGGTGACCGTCCACGTCCTCGACGCGAGCGGCGCCTATCCGCAAGGCCGCTTCGACCCCGCCAAGGTCGTCGTCCGCCCCGGTACCAAGGTCGTCTGGGTCATGGACACGGGCGCGGTCGACTCGGTCACCGGGGACGATGGCAAGTGGGGCTCGGGGCTGTTGCACCACGGGCAGTCCTACGCCGTCCGGTTCAACAAGCCGGGCACCTATCGCTACCACGACGTCGTCCATTTCCTCACCGGGGCGGTCGTGGTTCGATGAGAGCTCGAGGCGCGATCCGCCGGTAGCGACGGGTCGCGCTGGTCGACCTCTTCGTTCTCGGGAGGCCAATGCACCCGGAGACGCCCCGCGTGATGGGTGACCCTGACGCGGATCGTGTGTGTCGCGGAGCGTTCGCCTGCCACCGCCACACGGGCCTCGGGGTCATTGGCGGTCAGTGGCGGGAGCCCAGACGTCGAGCCCGACCACCTCGCCGCCGACAGGGCGGTCGCGAAGATCGATGCCGGGCTGCTTGTTCTTGAACTTCTCCTCGATGAACGCGCCGGTTTGCATACCATGCAGGGGTATAGTAACTCTGACGCGTCGAGGTGGAGGTGCCATGGCGTACGGCTACAGCGCCAACAAGGAGGACTACCTGAGGCGCCTGCGACGGATCGAGGGCCAGGTGCGCGGCCTGC
>JAJZJC010000119.1 GCA_021810205.1 Actinomycetes bacterium | reverse complement strand
CGTCGAGCATGGCCGCCGCATCGCCTCCGGGGCTGATGCCGCGCTCCAAGAGCCGTGCCTCGGCGGCGATCGCACGCACGTCGGCGGTCTCGGGAACACGGGCAAGGAGCTCGAGCGCTTCGTCCGCATCGCCCCGCTGGACGAGCAGCCTGGCGAGGGCGGTAACCGCTCCTGGATGGTCGCGCTGGAGCTCGAGTGCCTGGCGCAGCGACGCCTCGTCGCCGGCGGCCACCAAGAGATCGACCTCGCTCGCCGCCGGCGCCAGTCGGGCGACGAACTCGTCGACCTGCGCTCGTGGGACCGCGCCGACGAAGCCGTCGACGACCTGCCCATCTCGCAGCGCGAAGACGGCAGGGATCGACTGCACCCTGAAGGTCGCGGCAATCTGGGGGTTCTCGTCGACGTTCACCTTGGCGAGCTCGACCCCACCGTCGGTCGCGGCCACGGCTGCTTCGAGCATCGGCCCAAGCGTGCGACACGGGCCGCACCACGGTGCCCACAGGTCCACGACGACTGGGACGGTCTTGGAACGGTCGAGCACTTCGGTCTGGAACGTGGCATCGGTGACATCGGTCATCGGAGTCGACCCTACCTGCTCGAACGTCGGTGGTCGCCGTGCCGGTAACGTCAGGCAATGCTCGCGCCAGGAGAAGACGTGCTCGCAGGCACTCGCACGGGCGCGCCTGTCGGGATTCGCCCGACCGAGGTGACCGCGTGGGTCGACCGGCACGTCGGAGGACTGCGCCCACCGCTGCGCTTCGCCCTCGTCGCCGGGGGCCGGTCGAATCTCACGTACCGCGTCGAAGACACGAACGGCCGTGCCGTCGCGTTGCGCAGGCCACCAGTGAGCCACGTGCTGCCCACCGCGCACGACATGGCGCGAGAGCATCGGATCTTGCGGGCCCTCCACCCCACCCCCGTCCCAGTGCCCGAACCGCTCGGTCTGTGCGAGGACGACGATGTGACCGGCGCACCGTTCTACGTCATGTCCTATGTCGACGGCCTCGTGCTGCGCGACGCAGCGAGCGCGGACGCGCTGTTCGGTGACCTCTCCGCGCGGCGCGCGGCGGGCGAGCACCTCGCCGACACCCTCGCGGCGCTCCACGCCGTGGACGTCGACGCGGTCGGGCTGGGTGACCTCGCGAAGCGCGAAGGCTACATCGAGCGCCAGCTTCGTCGCTGGCGTGCGCAATTCGAGCAAACCAAGGAGGCGGGCGTCACGCAGCCCGGCGCCGTCGAAGCGGTGGGCAACGCGCTCGCGGCCCGGGTGCCGACCGAACAACGTCTTGGCGTGGTCCACGGCGACTTCCGCCTGGACAACACCGTGCTGTGCAACGATGGGTCGGTCGCGGCGGTCCTCGACTGGGAGCTCTGCACGCTCGGGGATCCGATGGCCGATGTCGGGACGTTCTTGGACTACTGGTCCATGCCCGCCGACGGGGAGCCGATCCTGGGCCGGGCACCGGCCAGCGCGCTGGCCGGTTTCCCCTCGCAAGACGAGGTCCTCGACCGCTACGCCCGCACGTCGGGGCAGGACGTCTCGGACGTGGGTTATTTCATGGCGTTCGGCTACTGGCGGCTGGCGTGCATCCTCCAAGGGGTCTACGCGCGCTATCGGGCGGGGGCCGGCGCCGGCGACCCCGACAGCGTCGAACACTTCCCCGCAACCGTCGCACGGCTCGCCCACCTGGCGGCCGCTACCCTCGAACGCCGGTGAGCGATCTCTACCAGTTCCACGTGTCCCCGGTGCTCGACTCGCCGGTGCTCGTCGTCGCGATGGAAGGCTGGGTCGACGCGGGACTCGGCGCGGCGGGCGCCCTCACCGCCATCAGCGAACATCCGCCCTCGAGCGAGCTCGTCACCTTCGACGGCGACCACTTCTTGGACCTGCGGGCGCGGCGGCCCATCGTGCGCATCGTGGACGGCGTCACCACGGAGCTGCGATGGCCGAAGATTCAGCTCCGCCACGGCCATGACCAGGCCGGCGCCGACGTCCTGTTCCTGGTGGGCCCCGAGCCTGACTACCACTGGCACGAGTTCGTGGACTCGGTCGTCCAGCTCGCGCTGCGCTACGGGGTCCGCCTCGTCGTCGGCCTCGGGGCCTTTCCCGCCCCCGCGCCTCACACGCGGCCCGTGCGCCTGGCCGCGACGGCACCACCGAGCTCAGCTGAGCTCATCGCGCGCGTGGGCGTCGTCCAAGGAGAGCTCGAGGTGCCCGCGGGCGTGGCATCGGCCCTCGAGATAGCGCTCGGCGAGGTGGCGATCCCCACGGTGAGCCTGTGGGCGAGGGTCCCTCACTATGTCTCGGCCATGCCGTTCCCCATGGCGAGCGCCGCGCTCGTCGACGGCCTGACGTCGATCTCGGGGCTCGTTTACGACTCGACGAACCTGCGTGCCGTCGGCGACCGGGCGCGCGCGCAGATCGACGAGCTCATCGCCGGGAACCTCGAGCACCTCTCGATGGTGTCGAAGCTCGAAGAGGCGATCGACGCGTCCGAAGGGAACCCGCTCGGGATCGACGAGGTCCCCTCGGCCGACGAGCTGGCAGCGGAGCTGGAGCGGTTCTTGCGAGGCGAGGAGCACGGATGAAGATCGATGGCGCGATCGGCTTCGATCCCTTCGGCATCGGGGCGGCGGCACGGCGCCTCGAAGCGGCTGGCTACGACGGTGCGTGGGCGCCGGAGACCGGTAGGGATCCTTTCCTGCCGCTCGCCGTCGCCGCGGAAGCGACCGAGCGGCTAGAGCTTGCGACGGGCATCGCCGTCGCGTTTGCTCGCAATCCGATGACGCTCGCCATGCTGGCGAACGACCTGCAACAGCTGTCCAAGGGCCGCTTCATCCTCGGCCTCGGCTCTCAGATCAAGCCGCACATCACCAAGCGCTTCTCGATGCCCTGGTCTCATCCCGCAGCGCGGATGCGAGAGATGATCCTGGCGATCCGGGCCATCTGGACGACCTGGGCCACGGGGGAGGCGCTCAATTTCCGCGGCGACTTCTACACCCACACCCTGATGACGCCGTTCTTCGACCCCGGCCCCAACCCATTCGGCAACCCGAGGGTGCTCCTCGCTGCCGTCGGAGAGCTCATGGCCGAGGTCGCAGGCGAGGTCGGCGACGGTCTGCTCGTCCACCCCTTCACCACCGCGCGCTACCTACGCGAGGTGAGCCTGCCTGCGCTCGAACGCGGCGCGGCCAAGGCGGGGAAGCGGCGCGCGGACCTGACCGTCGCCCTCCCGGGCTTCGTGGTCACCGGGACGAGCGAAGAGGAGATCGAGGCGCACGCGAAGGCTGCCAAGGGTCAGCTCGCCTTCTACGGCTCCACGCCCGCCTACCGTCCGGTGCTCGAGCTGGAAGGCTGGGGCGACCTCCAGCACGAACTGCACACGCGTTCGAAGCGAGGCGAGTGGGCCTCGATGGGCGAGCTGATCGACGACGAGGTCCTCGACGCCTTCGCGGTGGTCGCACCGCTC
Organism: Actinomycetes bacterium; assembly: GCA_021810205.1. GTDB lineage: Bacteria > Actinomycetota > Acidimicrobiia > Acidimicrobiales > RAAP-2 > JAJYVT01. The sequence goes on along the minus strand of JAJZJC010000119.1, from coordinate 3,085 downwards.
GAGGAGGTCGCGACACGCATCCTCGAGCGTTGGGGTGGGCTGGTCGACCGGTTCAGCTTCTACGCCGCCGTGCCCGAGCCCGACATGACCGAGGTGATGGCCCGCCTGAAGGCCTGACGCCCGGCTATGCGGTCGCCCGGCTATGCGGTGACGACGTTGACGAGGCGGGGCGGGCGTGCCACGACGCGCAGCGGTGCCCCGCCGCTGAGCGCCTCTTGGATCCTCGGCGAGGCGAGCGCCGCGGCGCGTGCCTCCTCCTCACCGATGGAAGCCGCGACCTCGAGGCGCTCGCGCACCTTGCCGTTCACCTGGACGACCATCGTCACGGTCTCTTCGAGGACAAGGGACGAGTCGTGCTCGGGCCAAGGACGCGCGTGCAGGTGGTCACCGTGGCGGCGCTCCCACAGCTCCGCAGTCACGTGCGGCGCCATGGGCGCAAGCAGGAGCAAGAGCGCGTCGCAACCCTCCGCGAGCACCTCTGCGTGGGAGCCTTCGCGGGCGTAGCGCTGCAGGAGGTTCACCTGCTCCATGCAGTGGGCGACCGCGGTGTTGTACGACCAGCGCTCGATATCCGAGGTCACCTGTGCGATCGTGCGGTGGGTGGCCCTGCGCACTTCGAGGTCGGCCGCCGAGAGGTCGCCGTCCCGGCCCTCGCCCGCAGAGGCCGACTCCACAAGGCGCCAGAGGCGGTCGAGGAAGCGGCCACAGCCCTCGATGACCTCGTCGGTCTGCTCCGTCCAGTCGAAGTCGTCCGTCGGGGGCCCGACGAAGAGATGGAACAGGCGGAGCGCGTCGGCGCCGACCGTCTCGTAGTAGCGCGCCGGCGCTATCAGGTTGCCCTTGGACTTGGACATCTTGGACCCGCCCATGCGGATCATGCCCTGGGTGAACAGGCGACGGAACGGCTCTCGGCCGAGGTCGAGTGGCGCGATGCCCACGTCGATCAGCGCGCGGGTGAAGAAGCGCGCGTACATGAGGTGGAGGATCGCGTGCTCGACACCGCCGATGTACTGGTCCACCGGCATCCAGTGCGTCGCCGCGGTCGCGTCGAAGGGGGCTGCCGCGTCGAATGGGTCGCAGAAACGCAGGAAGTACCAGCTCGAGTCGACGAAGGTGTCCATGGTGTCGGTCTCGCGCGTCGCCGGGCCGCCGCAACGGGGGCACGTCGTGTGCAAGAAGCCCTCGTGGTGGGCGAGCGGCGACTGGCCGGTCGGGAGGAACTCCACGTCTGTGGGTGCGAGAACCGGCAGCTGGTCCTCGGGCACCGAGACCGCGCCGTCGGCCGGGCAGTACACGATCGGGATCGGGCAGCCCCAGAACCGCTGGCGCGAGACGAGCCAATCTCGCAGGCGGTAGTTCACCGTCCGCCTGCCATGCCCCATGCGCTCCAAGTGCTCGATCGCCTGGCGCTTGGCGTCTGCGACGCCGAGCCCGTCGAGGAAGCCGCTGTTGATCTTCACCCCGTCGCCCGCGTACGCACCGCCTCCCTGCTCGTCCCAGCCTTCGGGCGGAGCCACGGTGCGCACGATCGGGAGTCCGTAAGCCTGCGCGAATGCCCAGTCCCGCTTGTCCTCTGCAGGGACGGCCATGATGGCCCCGGTGCCGTAGCCCATGAGGACGTAGTCGGCAACGTAGAGAGGGACTTGCTCTTCGTTCATCGGGTTGACCACGTAGCTGCCAGTGAATGCGCCGCGCTTGTCGAGCGCCGGCCCTGCCTCGGCGGTTGCCGTGCGCTCGATCTCTGACGCCCCCGTCACGCGAGCCCGCAGCTCGTCTACCCCCGCCCGACAGTCCTCCGTCGTCACCTCGTCCACGAGGGGGTGCTCGGGCGCCATCACTGCGTACGTCATCCCGAAGGTGGTGTCCGGCCTCGTCGTGAAGACGGTGAGGGTGAGGTCGGGGCGTCCGACCACCGAGAGGTTGATCTCTGCACCCTCGGAGCGGCCGATCCAGTTGCGCTGCATGACCTTCACCCGTTCGGGCCAGTCGAGCTCGCCGAGCGAGTCGAGCAGCTCGTCGGCGTAGGCAGTGATCCGGAAGAACCACTGCTCGAGGTCACGGACGACCACCACGTCACCCGAGCGCTCGCACGTGCCGTCAGCGAGGACCTGCTCGTTTGCGAGCACGGTCTGGCAGCCGGGGCACCAGTTGACCGGCGCGGACGCCCGGTAGGCGAGGCCGGCCTTCAAGAGGCGCAAGAAGATGACCTGGTTCCAGTGGATGTAGCTCGGATCGTGGCTGCGGACCTCGCGACGCCAGTCGTAGACGGCTCCGAGGCGCACGAGCGACTCCTTGAGCTCGGCGATGCGTGCGTCGGTGAAGATCCGGGGGTGCGTCCCGGTGCGGATGGCCGCGTTCTCGGCGGGGAGGCCGAAGGAGTCGAAGCCCAGCGGTGACAGCACGGCGCGCCCGCGCATGGTCTGGTAGCGGACGACCAAGTCGCCGAAGGTGTAGTTCCGCACGTGACCTTGGTGGGCCGGTCCAGAGGGATACGGGTACATGCACAGGGCATAGAACTTCGCCCGCGGGTCGTCGTTGTCGACCTCGTAGGTCCCCTCGTCACGCCATCTGGCCTGCCATTTCTCCTCGATCGAACGGTGGTCATAGGCGCGGGCCATGAGCGGCGATGCTACCGCCGGGCCTCGGTATCTCCGGGCGGACGTGCGGTGGGGCGACTTGCGGCCCGCGGGTGACGTCAGGGCAAGGCTCGGAGTGGCGTCACGGCAAGGCTCGGAGTGGCGTCAGGGCGGCGAGAAGAGTGCTCGGCGCCTGGTAACCTCACTTCTCGCATCTCGGGGGCGTAGCTCAGTTGGTAGAGCGCTTGACTGGCAGTCAAGAGGTCCGTGGGTTCGAGTCCCATCGCCTCCACCCCGTTCGCTGGCGCGAACCGAAGGGCCGGTTGTGCGCCCCCGCGTCGAGGTCCCGGCTGCCGACGGTCCCCAGGCGGCGCCTTTTGCGCGCGCTGCCTGCTCGGGGGCTCCCTCGTCGAGAACCAGTCGACTCGACGTATGCGTCGCGTCGGCGCTCGTCGCGTCGTGAGGGGTAGCGGAGGGTCTGATGGTGGAGCAGACTGGACCCACGATGC
>JAJZJC010000118.1 GCA_021810205.1 Actinomycetes bacterium | reverse complement strand
CTCGCCGCCGCGCGCCCCGCTGCCGGCCGAGAGCACCTCGACCGCCTGCACGCATGCGCTCACGCCCGGAAAGTTCCTCTTCACGAGGACGCGCCGTGGCTTCTGTGAACAAGTAGGTGCAGCTTTTATGAAGAATATGTGGTGGGCGCTGGGGGACTCGAACCCTCGACCTCAGCCGTGTGAAGGCTGCGCTCTAACCAACTGAGCTAAGCGCCCGGGCGCGTCTGCGACGACATGACCGGCTGGACGACGATAGCGCGGGTGCCAGCCGCCCAGTACCCTGTGCACGATGTCCTTCACAGGCACACGCTTGGGTGCTGGCTCGACGGTCTGGCAGCGGCTCCAACAGACGTTCCTCCGGCCCCCCGAGCCGCGCCCCACCCAACCACCCGACGTCGCATCCATGGACGACGACGAGAAGCGGATGCTCATCGTCCGCATCGATCCCACCGAGCGCAAGCTCGGCATCATCGCCTCGGTCCTCGGCGTCGCGCTGGCGCTCTACGCCAACGTCCCGGGCATGGTCTCCAAGGCCGTGGTCCCCGTCACGACAGTCAAGCCGAAGAACGGGAAGTGCAGTCCCCTCATCGGCATCACTGACCTGCACTACTCGGCGGCGACGAAGTCGTGCGAGGGGATCTATCCAGGCAGCCACTACGTCCTTCCCCTGATCGTCTCGCTGGTGCTCGCGATCGCGATCTTCGTCACCGTGCGCATCGGCCGCCGCTCGCCGCTCGCCTTCACGATGATCATGACCGGGCTCGCCTTCGGTTCGCTCCTCGTGCTCGTCCCCTTCGGCGCCGGGGGTGCCTGGGTGATGCTGCGCGCGTGGCGAACCCAAAAGCGCGGCTCACCGACCGCGAAGACGCCGCTGCCCGGTTGGGTTGCCCCGCCCCCTCGCGGTACCACGCGCCGAGCGAAGTCGAACGGCCCTCGCAGTACCCGCAAGAGAGGTGCAGAAGAGACGACCAGTGCCTCTCGGAAGCCGCCTCCGGCGAACAAGCGCTATACGCCGAAGACGCCCCCGAAGAAGAAGGCGGCACGGACAGCCTGAGCTCGCGCTCGCCCGCGCCCCATGCACCCTCGAGCACGCCTGGCTCGAGCGCTGCGGGGCCTCCAGCCTTGTCGCCCTGCGCGCCGAGGGTCAGCCGGTCATGAGCGCCGAGTGCAGCAGTGCGAGGACGTCCGCGCGGCGCCGGACCAACGAGCGTGCCGTCGGCTCCTCCCCCAGCGCACGCAGGACGTCGACCTCGGTCACCATCCCGATCACAGTCGAATAGATCGCGAGCAGCAGCAGGTTCGGGTCGTGGCGCCGCATCCGGCCGGCATCCATCTCGGCTTCCAAGAACTCCGACGCGCGCTGTACGAGCGGCTGGAGGGCGACGATCATGCGGGTAGCGGCCGGCGGGCCAAGCCGCGACACCTCTCGGACCATGCCGAGCAGCTCCGGTCGGCGCGCCGCGAGGCGAAACACCGATCGGACGACGGCTTCCACCTTCTCCCATCCCGCACCCGCGCCGTCGAGCGCGCCCTGCATCGTGGCAGCGAGCTCACCGGCGCTTCGGGTGATCACGGCATCGAGCAGCGCGTCCTTGCTCGGGAACCAGTAGAGGATCGTCTGCTTCCTGAGCCCGAGCCCAGCAGCGAGGGCGTCGAGCGAGGTCCCCTCGTAGCCGCGCGTACCCCACGACGAGAGGGCCGCGTCGAGGATGCGGTCACGGGTCGGCGTAGGTGGGCGGGTCGCCGTCTCCACGTCCGCAGCGTACCGCCGCTGTCTACCAAATGGTAGACAACCCCGCCTGCCAAGTGCTACACAAGTGTGATGCCGATCCGTGACGCCCTCGAGGGCAAACGGTTCTTCGTGACCGGAGGGACGGGGTTCCTCGGCACCGCGCTCGTCGAGCGCATCCTCCGCACGCTCCCCGACGCCGAGGTGGTGCTCCTCGTGCGCCCTGGCCGTCGCGCCGCCGCGCGCGACCGCGTCACCCGAGAGATCCTGCGAAACGACTGCTTCGACCGCCTGCGCCGCGAGCTCGGTGACGCCTTCGACGACGTGACCTCCCGGCGGCTGGTGGCAGTCGCCGGCGACGTGAGCCGCGATGGGCTCGGTCTCGACGAAGAGGGCAGACGGCTCCTCGCACGCTGCGAGGTGGCGGTGCACTCCGCGGCAACCGTGAGCTTCGATGCGCCGCTCGACCAGGCCGTGGAGATCAACCTGCTCGGCCCGGCCCGCGTCGCGGCCGCGCTCGTTCAGGCACGAGCCGAGGTCGCCGACGTCGACCGGGCACCTGGCGTCCACATGATCGCCGTCTCGACCGCCTACGTGGCCGGCACGCACCAAGGCGAAGCGAAGGAGCGGCTGCTCGCGGACACTCCCTTCTCGCTCGACGTCGACTGGCATGCAGAGGTCGACTACGCCCGCCGACTTCGCGCTGACCTCGAAGACGAGTCCCGAGGCCCCGAGCTCCTCGGCCGCTTCGCGAAGAAGGCACGCGAGGAGCTCGGCGCAGCCGGCGAGCACCTGCTCGCCACCCGTGCCGAGAAGCTGCGCGAGGAGTGGATCAAGGACCGCCTCGTCGACGCGGGCACCGCGCGCGCCCAGGCGCTCGGCTGGCCCGATGCCTACCCGTTCACGAAGGCGCTGGGCGAGCGCGCGCTCATCGAGTCGACGAGCCTGCCCCTCACCATCGTCCGGCCGTCCATCATCGAATCGGCGCTGGCCGAGCCCGTCCCGGGATGGATCCGCGGCTTTCGGATGGCTGAGCCGATCATCATCTCCTTTGCCCGAGGTCTCCTGCGCGAGTTCCCCGGTGTCCCCGAGGGCGTGATCGACGTCATTCCGGTGGACATGGTGATCGCGGCGATCCTGGCCATCGCCGCCGGCCCCGCGCCGGACTCCCCCTCGGTGTACCACGTCGCCTCGGGCGTCGCGAACCCGCTGCGTTACGGGCGGCTCGTCGATCTGATCCAGGAGTGGTTCGGCCGTCACCCCATCTATGACGAACGCGGCCAGCCGATCAGCCTCCCCGAGTGGACCTTTCCCGGGCGCGGTCGGGTCCAGCGCCAGCTGCAGCGGGCGACCAAGGCGATGGACGCCGCGGAGCGCGTGCTCTCCTCCCTGCCGGTGCGAGGAAGACAAGCCGCGTTCGCCGCGTCGCTCGAGGAGCACAACACCCTCGCCAAGCGTGCCCTCGGTTATGTCGAGCTCTACGGCGCGTACACCGAGACCGAGGCGCGCTACCGGGTAGACCGGCTCATGTCGCTGTGGGCGAACCTGGAGGACTCGGACCGCGCTGCCTTCTGCTTCGATCCCACCGTCATCGACTGGGACCGATACGTCCATGACATCCACCTTCCCTCCGTGGTCGCCCACGCGCGCGTCCGCACGACGCCGCAGCGCACGGCAATCGACTCCAGGTCGACCCGCGCGCGGCGCGCCATCCTGTCCGAAGAGCGTCATCTCGCCGCCTTCGACCTCGAGCACACCCTCATCGCGTCGAACGTCGTCGATGCCTACGCGTGGCTCGCGAGCAGGCATCTCGGCGCCTCCCGGCGCCCGTCGTTCGTGGCCGAGCTCGTCGCGCGCGGGCCCTCGCTCCTCGCTCTCGACCGGCGAGACCGGGGCGACTTCCTGCGCTCCTTCTATCGCCGCTACGAGGACGCGCCGGTCGCCCGGCTCGAAGAGGACGCCTGGGAGCTCTTTCATACGCACCTCTTGCCGCGCGCCTTCCCCGCGGGCCTGGCGCGGGTGCGTGCGCACCGCCGGCTCGGCCACCGCACGCTCCTCATCACCGGCGCCCTCGACTTCGTCATCGCGCCGCTCCGCCCGCTCTTCGACGACATCGTCTGTGCCCGCATGGCCCAGAAGAACGGCCGCTACACGGGCCGCCTCGACGAGCTCCCGCCGATCGGCGAGGCGCGGGCACTGCTGCTCGCCGACTACGCAGAGGCGCACGGGCTCGCTCTCGCCGAGTCGGTCGCCTACGCGGACTCGGCGAGCGACCTCGCCATGCTCGAGGCTGTCGGCTTCCCCGTCGCAGTGAACCCCGAGTCGCGCCTCTCGGCCATTGCCCGCCGGCGTGGCTGGCACGTCGAGCACTGGTCGAAGGCGGCGGGGGGCGCGGCGCGGCCGCTGCCGATCGGCCCGCTCGACGTCTCACCCCTCGATCCTGCGCGGGGACGGCCGTGAAGTCGCTCGTCTTCGAGCGCAACGTTGCGCGTTTTGCCGCCGCGCGGATCGCGGCCAGCTTCGGCTCAGGACGCGGCGCCGCCGTCGGACCCCTCCGGCTGCTCGAGACCGATCCCCCGACGCTTCCCGGTCCCGACTGGGGACGGGTGAGCCCGCTCCTGTCGGGCATCTGCGGATCGGACCTCGCCACCCTCGACGGTCGCAGCTCCCGCTACTTCGAAGACGTCGTGAGCTTTCCCTTCGTCCCCGGTCACGAAGTGGTCGGAATCCTCGACACCCCGCCTGGCGCGCCACACACCGGCGAGCCGCCGCCAGGGGTGCCGCGGCCGGTCGCCGTGGGCGACCGGGTCGTCATCGAGCCGGTCCTGGGCTGTGCCGCGAGGGGCATCGATCCTCCCTGCGACGCGTGTGCCGACGGGCTCCTCGGCAACTGCGAGCGGATCGCCTTCGGACATCTCGCGCCGGGCCTGCAGACGGGATACTGCGCCGACACCGGAGGTGGGTGGTCCTCCGCCGGACTCGTCGCGCACACGACCCAGCTCCACCGCGTGCCCGACGGCCTGCGTGACGCCGACGCCGTCATGGTCGAGCCCACGGCGTGCGCGGTGCACTCGGTGTACCGGGCGGGCATCGGCGACGGTGACACCGTCGCAGTGCTCGGTGCGGGGACGCTCGGCCTCGGAGTCGTGGCCGCCGTCACCACCCTCGGTGCAACCGGACGCGTGCCTGCGCCCGGCGAGCTCCTGGTGGGTGCCCGCTACGCCCACCAGCGGCAGCTGGCGGCGCGCTTCGGCGCGACCGCGGCCCTCCCGCCGGCCCAGCTCCACCGTGCCGTACGGCGCCGGAGCGGCGCGCTCAGCCTCGGGGACCCGACCAAGGGCGCGAGGTCCGCCACCCTCACCGGCGGCGCGGACGTCGTCTTCGACTGCGTCGGCTCGGCGGAGTCGATCGCCCAGTCGCTTGCCATGGTCCGGCCCCGGGGTCGTGTCGTGCTCGTCGGCATGCCGGGCAAGGTGCACGTGGACCTCGCCTCGCTCTGGCAGCGCGAGGTGCAGCTCGCCGGCGCGTATGCCTATGGCACCGAGATGTTCGAGGGCGGCCTTCGAGCCCGGACGTTCGACCTCGCCTTCGAAGTTGTCGGCGCGCACCAGCTGGGCGATCTCGTCTCGGCGACGTACCCGATCGACCGGTTCGAAGACGCACTCGCGCACGCCGGCACGGCCGGTCGTCGCGGCGCAGTCAAGATCGCGTTCGATCTGCGCCACGGGCGTCCGCATCCGGGTCACCCGGCGTGGCGAGGCGAGTCACTGCCAGGAACCGAGGAGGTAGCCCAATGACCCCGCGACCCGGACTCGTCCTCGAGGTCGATGGCTCCACCCCGCCGACCCTCTTCTGGCATGGCGAGCGCTTCGTGCTCGAGCGCCTCCCTGAAGGCAGCCGCGTCATCTATGCCCCCGAGCCGCTGGCCGCCCTCGACGACCCGGTCGTAGCAATCCGCCACGCGTTGACGCACCCGATCGGCGACCGGCCACCCCTCCCCTTTCTCCTCGAGCCGGGGATGCGGCTCACCATCTGCTTCGACGACGTCTCCCTTCCCCTGCCGCCGATGCAAGCTCCGGACGTTCGCCAACTCGTCATCGAACAAGTCCTCGAGATGGCGGCTGCCGCGGGAGTGGACGACGTCGTCCTCGTGGCCGCCCTGGCGCTCCACCGCCGCATGACCGAAGCAGAGCTGCGCCACGCGCTCGGTGACCGCGTCTACGACGCCTTCGCACCGCATGGGCTCCTCACCCAGCACGACGCAGAGGATCCCGAGAACCTGGTCTTCCTCGGCACGACGGACAAGGGCGAAGAGGTCGAGATCAACAAGCGGGCAGCCACGAGCGACCTCGTTGTCTATGTCAACATAAACCTGGTCGCCATGGACGGTGGGCACAAGAGCGTGGCGACCGGCCTCGCCAGCTACCGCAGCCTGCGCCACCACCACAACCCACGCACCATGGTGCACAGCCGCTCGTTCATGGATGCCCCCGCCTCCGAGCTGCACTCATCGAACTGGCGGATGGGACGGCTCATCGCGGACAGCGGCGTCAAGATCTTCCAGATCGAGACGACCTTGAACACCGACACCTTTCCCTCGCAGTTCGGCTTCCTCCAGCGACGCGAGTGGGAGTGGACCCTGCGCGACCGCGCCACCTTCATGGCCACCGCAGCGGCACTCGATCGCACCCCAGCGAGCCTTGCGCGCCAGGTCTTCCACTCGATCCGTGCGCCGCACGCCCTCGTGTCCGTCCAAGCAGGCGAGGTCGAGGCTGTGCATGCCGTCACGACGGAGAACGTCTGGCGCCAGCAAGGCGTCGAGGTCCAAGGACAGAGCGACGTGCTCACGATGGGGCTTCCCTACATCAGTCCCTACAACGTCAACTCGATCATGAACCCGATCCTCGTCGCCTGTTTG
>JAJZJC010000117.1 GCA_021810205.1 Actinomycetes bacterium | reverse complement strand
TGGCGTCGAAATGGGCCCGGGAGCTCGACTACGCGCTGCGCAAGGACCTCTGGGCCTTCGATGGCAACCGGATCGCCGTGCGCTACCAGTACGAGAGCCACGACACGAGCGGGCAGTGGTGGCGCAGCTACGGCAACGAGCTGTGGGAGTTCGACGAGCATGGGCTGATGCGCAGGCGCGAGGCGAGCATCAACGACGTCCGCATCGACGAATCCGAGCGGCGCATCTTCGGGACCCGGCCACCCGAAGAGCGTGGAGGCGAGAACCCGCTGCGCTGACTGTGCGCACGGGGGCTCGACCGGCCCTCGGTGTGGCGTCGGTGGCCTCAGGCGACGATGGTGACACAGCAGCGCCCAGGCTCAGGATCGAGCCGGGCCGACCCAGGTGGGAGTCCCGCCTCCTCGGCGAGACCGCAGAGCAGCTCGTGGTTCATGTGGCACACGAGGTCACGATGCTCCTCCGCCAGGGCATGGAAGGGGCAGTTGGCCATAGTGACCACACCGCCGGCCAACCTCGGCTCGTAGCCGTGGCGGGCGAGCAAGCCGACCAGACGCTCGAGGAGCGCCGACCGAGCTTCGCCAGCGGAGGCCTCGGTCGCCAATGAGCCGAACTCACTGGCGAGGTCGTGGCCGTGCGCCCGGGCGACATCGGCGAGCACGTCTCCGATGTCGAGGCCACCGGCGCCCTCGCCGGCCCGCTCGACCGCCCGGGCGAGGAGCTCGGCAGCCAGGTCGTAGTGGCGCTCGGGCACGCTCACGGCGATCTCACCTGGCGCCCGGCGGTACCACTTGGCCGGTCGACCCGCCCCCGGACCGCCGCGCCCGGGAGGCCGGCGGTAGTGCACCTCGAGCAGGCCGGCGTCCACCAGCTTGTCGAGGTGGAACACGGCGACCGAGCGCGCCACGCCGAGGGCGGCGGCGACGCCATCGCGGCTCACCTCACCCCCCGGCGAAGAAGTGACCTTCTCGTAGACGCGCCGACGCAATGGCTCGTTCAGGACCGCCAGCGCGGCCAGTGCGGCGGTCTCGGAGTCCGTGTCGGAGTCGGTGGCGGGTTCCACGAAACCCCATTCTAAAACAAATCAGGGTTGACGGAACCCTCCGTCTGGCCTCTAAGATAGAAGGTAGTCGTTGTTAGAGAGAGGAGACGTCGATGGCCATCGCAGCAACCCACCACCACGAGGGGCGGCACACCCTGCGGCTTCTGCAAGTCCCTTCTGAGAAGCTGTCCGACCCCGCCTACCAGGCCTACCTGGTGCTGCGCACCACCTTCGTGGTAGCGCCGATCCTCTTCGGGGTCGACAAGTTCTTCAACTGGATGACCTTCTGGCCCAAGTACCTGTGGGTCGGCTTCCCCCACTTCTTGAGCGTCAGCCCCCAGAGCTTCATGTACGGCGTCGGCGTCATCGAGATCGTGGCCGGTCTCGGCGTCCTAGTGCTGCCACGCCTGGCCCCCTACGTCGTGGCCGGATGGCTCGGCGGGATCATCACCAACGAGATCATCTTGAGCATCGCCCGCAACGGTGACGGCGGCCAGGTCTTCTGGGACATAGCCCTCCGGGACTTCGGGCTCATGGTCGCGGCGTTCGCCCTCGCTCGCCTGGCGGCCAAGTACGCCCCCCGGCGGCTGATCGGCACCAGGCACGACTGATCCGACGACTGCGTAGCCAGCCCGCCGCGCCACTCGTGACAGAGGTCCTGGCTGGGATCGCGGCCGCTGTGAGGTCCCAGCCAGGGAGAGACGGCCGCAGGCACCGCGTCGCACGTGAGGTCCCGCCGTCGGCACCCCCTCCACACGAAGAAGACCACCGCAACAGATGAGAAAGGTCCGAAGGAACCATGACGTCCTCCTACGGCGCCGAGCACGACGGCCCCTCCGCCTGCGACGAGCACGACGCCCCGACCGACGCGGACGCTCCCCTCGTCGGTCCTCGAGGTAGCGACCTGGCGGCGCAGCGACGCCACGTCGGCGCAGGGCGCGCTGCTGTGCCGGCGACGAGAGCGTTCGGTCGGGCCAGCGCTCCGCCGACGCGCCGGCCTGACTCGGGTTCGACGCCGGGGAGCAACGGGCAGCGCCCTGCGCCGAGCAGCGACCAGCTCCGCCGGGTCGGCTCCGCTTCGCTACCGCCGCACGTGGACATCGTCGCAACGAAAGACGACGGGCTCATGGGCCCGACGATCGACCTCTCCCGGGCAGCGCACGCCGTCTCCGAGCTGCTCGACGCGCTCGGCGTCGACCGAGACGGCGAAGGCCTCGCCGACACCCCGGCGCGGGTCGCCCGCGCCTATGCCGAGCTGCTCACCCCGGAGCCCTTCGAGGCCACCACCTTTCCGAACGACGAGGGCTACGACGAGCTCGTTCTGGCCAGGTCCATCCCGTTCTCCTCGCTCTGCGAGCACCACCTGTTGCCCTTCGCCGGCGTCGCCCATATCGGCTACCTGCCGGGGGAGCGGCTCCTCGGGCTGTCCAAGCTCGCCCGGGTGGTCACCCACTTCTCCCGGCGCCTCCAGGTCCAAGAGCGCCTCACGACCCAGGTCGCCGACTGGCTCGCAGCAGCGCTGCGTCCCAAGGGCGTCGGCGTGGTCCTCGAAGCCGAGCACGCTTGCATGTCGCTGCGCGGCGTGCGCGCCGCGGGGTCGATGACCCTCACCTCGGCCCTTGCGGGGATCGTGCGCGACGACGAGCGGACCCGTGCCGAGTTCTTCTCCCTCGTCGGTTGCCGCCCGTGACCCCGGCCGGACGCAGAGGGCCGCGCCGCTTCTGCCAGCGCGAGTTCTCCGCCGAGGCGCTCGCCCGCGCGAAGGATGCCGCAACGGTGTCGGTGTGCCTGCCGGCCCGGGACGAGGCGCGCACGATCGGACGCATCGTCGAGACCATCCGGGCGGACCTGGTGGACGACGTGCGCCTCGTCGACGAGGTCCTCGTCGCAGACGACCATTCCACCGACGCGACCGCTGCAGTGGCCGCCGCTGCCGGGGCCGTGGTGGTCCCCGTGGCGACCCCAGCGGGATCGGAGTCTGGGAAAGGTGCGGCGATGGCGACCGCGCTGGCCGCGAGCCGAGGAGACCTCGTCGTCTTCTTGGACGCCGACATCGAGGGCTTCTCGTCGCACTTCGTCGTCGGCCTGCTGGGGCCGCTCCTCTCCGACCGCGGCATCGGCTTCGTGAAGGGCACCTACCGCCGGCCGCTCGCGGGGACGCCGGGGGAAGGCGGCCGGGTCACCGAGCTCACCGCCAAGCCGCTCTTGGCCATGCTGCACCCCCATCTGGCCTGCTTCGCACAACCACTCGCCGGCGAGATCGCGGCGTGTCGGTCGGTGCTCGCGGACCTGTCGATGCCATCGGACTACGGCGTGGACGTCGCGCTGTTGGTCGACGTGGCACGACGCATCGGGCTCGACGCCATGGCCGAGGTGGACCTCGGCGAGCGGCACCACCGCAACCGGCGCCTCTCGGAGCTGGCACCGCAGGCTCGTTCGGTGGCCCAGACGATCTTGGAACGCGCCGGCATCGACGCCGGAGCGCCGATCCCACGAAACGCGCCGACCCTGGCACCCAGGTGCCAGTCGGTCCCAGTGGGCCCGCGGGTTGGCATGCCGGCGACGAACGGACGCAAGCTAGGTTGAACAGGAGGAGCCAATGTCTCGAGCCACGCAGACCTTCGTGATCGTGGGGGCGAGCCTCGCCGGTGCCAAGGCAGCGGAGACCCTACGAGCCGAGGGCTTCGACGGCCGTGTCGTGCTGATCGGCGACGAGGCGCGCCGCCCCTACGAGCGCCCGCCGCTCTCCAAGGAGTACCTGCGAGGGGAGAAGGACTTCGACGCCGCCGCCGTGCACCCCGCCGGCTACTACGACGAGCATGACATCGAGCTGCGTACCTCGACCACGGTGACCGCCGTCGACCCCGGGGAGCGGTCGGCCACCCTCGCTTCTGGCGAGCAGATCGCCTGGGACCGGCTGCTGGTCGCCACCGGCGCCGCCCCCCGGCGCCTCTCGGTCCCAGGAGCCGATCTTCTCGGCGTGCTCTACCTGCGCAGCGTCGAGGACGCCGACATACTCCGCCAGGCGATCAGCCCCTCCGCGCAGGTGGTGGTGATCGGAGCCGGCTGGATCGGCGCGGAAGTCGCCGCTTCCGCCCGCCAGCTCGGTGCGGGCGTCGCGATGGTCGAGCTGGCCGCCGTCCCCCTGGAACGGGTCCTCGGGGTGGAGGTCGGCGCTATCTACCGCGACCTGCACGCCAGCCACGGCGTCGACCTGCACTTTGGCGTCGGCGTCGAGGCCATCATCGGGTCGACAGTGGTCGAGGCCGTCCGGCTCTCCGACGGCACCGTGCTCCCGGCCACCACGGTCGTCGTGGGAGTCGGGGTGGCGCCAAGAGCGGAGCTGGCCGAGGCGGCCGGCATGGCGGTCGACAACGCCATCGTGGTCGACGAGCACCTCGAGACGAGCGTCCCGGGCATCTTCGCGGCGGGCGACGTGGCCAACGCCTTCCACCCCCGCTACGGCACCCGGATCCGCCTCGAGCACTGGTCGGCCGCTCTCAACCAGGGCCCGGCCGCCGCCCGCGCCATGCTCGGCCAGGACGTCGTCTACGACCGCACCCCGTACTTCTTCTCCGACCAGTACGACCTCGGCATGGAGTACCGCGGCTGGGCGCCAGGCTTCGACCAAGTCGTCTTCAGAGGTGACCCCACCAGCGGGGCGTTCCTCTGCTTCTGGCTCCGCCACGGCAAGGTCACCGCTGCGATGAACGCCAACGTCTGGGACGCAGGTGACGCCATCGAGGCACTCCTCCGAGCCGACAGGCTGGTCGACCCCGCGCGTCTCGGCGATCCCGAGATCGACCTCACCGGGCTCGCCGGTCCGCCGGCCGAGTGAGGTTCGACCGGGGGCAGCAGGATTACCGGGCGGCCGGATCCCCCTCCGAGCCGCCAGGGTGCTCGAGGCGGCAACCCGCACGATGTCCCTCTGTCTCGATCGCACCGCAGTCGGGGCAGACCAGATGCGCCCAGCACGCCGGATCTCCGCCGCCTGCTCGTTGCGTCCCTGGTTCCATCCGAGCTTCCTCCCCACTGGCGGTCGTGGCAGGCGGGACCGGGCTCGAAATCCGACTATTCGAGTCGACCATACCGCACACCACCTCATATACTACTAGTTGTAGCTAGAACAACGATATCGAGGAGGATCCATGGCGATCCAGCTGGGCGACACCGCACCCGATTTCACCGCTGAGACGACCGAGGGGCGCCTCAGCCTGCACGACTACCTGGGCGACAGCTGGGGACTGTTGTTCTCCCATCCGGCCGACTTCACGCCAGTGTGCACCACCGAGCTCGGCGAGTTCGCCCGCCGCAAGGACGACTTCGCCCAGCGCGATGTCAAGCTCATCGGGGTGAGCGTGGACCCCGTCGAGTCTCACCGGCGCTGGTCGGACGACATCGCCGAGACCCAGGGCACCGGGCTCAACTACCCGCTCGTCGGCGACGAGGACCATGCCGTCGCCGACCTCTACGGGATGATCCACCCCCACGCCCTCGAGACCGCCACGGTGCGCACCGTGTTCGTGATCGGCCCCGACAAGAAGGTGAAGCTGACCCTCACCTATCCCGCCAACGTCGGCCGCAACGTGGAGGAGATCCTTCGAGTGATCGACGCCCTGCAGCTGAGCGGAGCCCACGCGGTGTCGACGCCGGTCAACTGGCGCGACGGCGACGAGGTCATCATCTCCCCCGCCCTGTCCGACGACGAGGCGAGGGAGCGCTTCCCCAAGGGCTTCCGGTCCCTGAAGCCCTACCTGCGCCTCACCCCCCAGCCCAACAAGTAGCGGCTCGCGGCACCACACCGCTGCCGGGGGCGCACGCGCTCCGCCGGAACCGCTCAGTGTGGCTCGCGCTCGTCGCCGAGCAGCTCTGCGGACCGCTGACTCAGCAGGCGTGCGGCGCCCTCGCCGAGATCCCGGACCACCTCCGCCGCAGGGAGGGACCGGCGGACGAGGCCCACGGCTTGGCCGGCGTAGACGTACGCGGTGTCGTAGTCGCCGGCTTCGCGGGCTTCGGCCAGCTGGCGCCCTGCCACCGGGTCGGCAGCCAGTTCCGCCTCCCGGCCGTGCCAGGTGTCGCTGAAGCGGTTGCGCAGGGCTCGACCGGCGAACGCTTCGGGCCAACCGATGCCCTGCGCCACGTCGAACACCCTAGTCAGGACCGTGTCGGTCTCACCTGCCGCCAGCACCTTGGCCCGCGCCCCGACGGTGGTCGTCGCCTCGGGGCAGGCGAGCAGGCACGTGCCCACCCAGACACCGGCCGCGCCCGCGGCGAGCACTGCAGCCACCCCCCGCGCCGTCGCGATACCGCCGGCCGCGACGACCGGCACGTCGACAGCGTCGAGGACGAGCTGAAGCAGCGGCAGGGTTCCCACCGTCCCGGTGTGCCCGCCGGCGTCGGTCCCCTGGGCGACGAGGACGTCGACGCCCGCCTCGGCAGCGGCCACCGCGCCCGCCACGTCTTGGACCTGGGACGCCACCACGATCCCGGCGTCGTGCAACGCCACGACGTAGGGCCCGGGTGTGCCGAAGGAGACCGACACCAGGGTGGGCCTGGCCTCGAGCGTGCGCTCGAGCAACTCGGGACGGTCGTCGAGGGCCCAGGCCATGAGGCCGATCCCGAAGGGGAGACGGCCGCTGTCGCTGGCGACAGGTGCCTCACGAGCGACGAGCTCGGCTCGGTCCGTGCTCCCGATCCCGATCATGCCGAGCCCGCCGCCCTCGGTCACTGCTCGGGCCAGGGCGCCGTGGGCGACCCCCGCCATCGGCGCGCCGATGATCGGCAAGGCGATGCCG
>JAJZJC010000116.1 GCA_021810205.1 Actinomycetes bacterium | reverse complement strand
ACGGAGCTCGCCGTCGATGCGAACCCGCGGCGACACGCCCGCCTTCAGGTGCAGATCCGAGCCTTCCCACTGGCTGAGCAGGCCAAGCAGGCGGTCGAGATCGCGTCGGTCCACCGCGTGGAGCCTAGCCAGCCCCCGATGCGCAACCCGTGATGGGTGCACCTTGCCCGATGGACGTCACCCCAAAGCGGCGCTACGAAGCTCGTCCAAGGAGAGCTCCGCAGTCGCCTCCCCACCGCACTGCGGGCAGTGGTCGACGTGCCGCCAGGAGCGCAGCAGGCGGGTTCCCTCCGGGTTGAGCAGCACCACGAAGGACTCCGACAGGGAGTCCAGCTCGAGCCCGTAGTAAGGCCGCCAGGCCGTCGATGCCTGTCGAGCGTCCAGATCGAGGCCCTTCAGGATGCGGCGGAACCGCTTGCGCTCGGTGTCGAAAAGCCACGTGCTGTGGCACGATTCGAGCACGAGCGGCGCGTCTGTCGTGGATCGGGTCACCGCGTGATCTTGCCCACGGCCGATGAGGATTCGCTATGACGCGGATTGCAGTTCGGTGACGATCGCCTGGGTCCTGCGGCTCTCTCCCGATACGCCCGAGTCGACGCCGCAGGCCGATCCGACGAGATCAGCGCAGTGCAAGCTTCACAGCGGGCCGAGCGCGTGCTTGCGGCCACGAAGGATCTCTCGCTTCGTCGACAGCGCGCGTAACCCGGCGGCGAGCACCCGGCGCGTCTCAGCAGGGTCGATGACCTCGTCGACGAAGCCTCGCTCGGCTGCCGGCCACGGCGTGAGGTAGCGCTCCTTGTAGTCCTCTTCACGAGCGCGGCGCTCCTCCTCCGATGTCTTGCGATGGAGGATCTGGACCGCGCCGGGCGCGCCCATGACCGCGATCTCCGCCTGGGGCCAGGCGAAGCACAGGTCGTTGCCCAGGCCCTTGGAGTCCATCACGATGTACGCGCCGCCGAACGCCTTGCGCAGGATCACGCACAGACGCGGCACGGTCGCCTCGGCGTAGGCGAACGCGAGCTCCGCGCCGTGGCGGATCATCCCCCGCCACTCGAGATCCTTTCCGGGGAGGAACCCCGGCGTGTCCACGAACGTGAGGATCGGCAGGTTGAACGCGTCGCAGAGACGCACGAAACGCGCGCCCTTCTGGGAGGCGGCGATGTCGAGCGTCCCTGCAAGCGCACGAGGCTGGTTGGCGACGACGCCGACGGCACGGCCTCCGATCCTGCCGAAGGCGGTCACGATCTGCGGGGCCCAGCGCCGCCAGAGCTCGCAGACGTTGCCGTCGTCGACGACGAGGCGCACGACGTCGCGCACGTCGTACGACGCACGCTCGTAGTCGGGCACGACGCTGCGGAGCTCGGGCGTGACGCGGCCGACGGGATCCTCGCTGGGCACGTGCGGCGACTCGGCGTCCGTGTGGTCCGGGAGGAAGGAGAGCAGCTCGCCCATCGCCTCCATGGCGTCGCCGGCTTCCAGCGCGCACACGCCGGTCGTCGTCGCGTGCACGCCGACGCCGCCGAGCCCCTGCGGGGTGAGACGGACGCCGGTGAACGCCTCGACCATCGAGGGACCCGACACGAATGCCACCGCAGAAGGGTCCATGACGACGAGGTCGCTCAGCCCGAGCAGGAGAGCGGGGCCCGAGACGACCGGTCCGACCGCCGCCGACAGGACCGGGACGACGCCCGAGCACGTGGCCAGGGACGCCGCCGCCGTCCCCCAGCCGTGCAGCGCGTCGAGGCCGTCGGACACGTCGGCACCGCTCGACGCGAGCTCGATGAGCAGGGGGACACGGGCGTCGCGCGCGAGCTGCGCGGCGCGTGCGAGCGACTGGCCGTCCTCCCAGCCGAGCGCCCCGCGGCGGCGGTCCGAGGCGGTGCGAGCCAGCACGACCCTTCGGCCGTCGACCTCTTCGAACCCGACCGCCACCGTGCCGTCGATCCCCGCCCTCACGGAAACCCCGACACTTCTCGCGACCACCGAGCTCACCGGGAGCGGATCCTACGGCGTCGGCTCGGGTTCGCCGGCAACGCAGGGCCCGGCACCCGGCCCCCGGCGCGTGGGACGCGGGCGTGGGACGCGGCCGTGGGCCGCTGGCGTGGGGCGCGGTCGTGGGGCGCGGTCGCGCTCCGCCTGACCCACGGTCCAGATCGCGGTAGGCTGCAGGGCACGCCACGCCCGTGTGCGCGGCGTGCATGGGGATGCATCCGGCGCCCGGGGAAGGCACCGGAACGCCTCGGGAGCCGGCACCGGTGACCGGGGCGGAGCAAGGGGAGTGACGGGGATGGGTGAGCGCATCGTCGGGCTCGACATCGGCACGAGCGCGCTGCGCGCGGTCGAGTTGATCGTCGAGGACGGCCGGCCGCCGGTGCTCGAGGCGTTCGGACAGGTCGGGTTGCCGCCCGGGATCATCGTCGACGGCGAGATCCGCGACCGCGCCCAGGTCGTCTCCGCGATCCGGCGCCTGTGGCGCAACGGCGGCTTCAAGACGAACCGCGTGCGTCTCGGCGTGGCCGGCCTGCGTGCGATCACCCGTGAGATCGAGCTCCCTCCAGTGCCGCCCGACGAGGTGGCCGCCGCGGTGGTCCTCCAGGCCGAGGACATCGTCCCGTTCCCCATCGAACGCACGTCGGTCGCCTCCGCCGTCATCTCTCGCACCGAGGACGCCGAAGGCCTCCCGCTCATCCGCGTGCTGGTCGCGGCGGCACACCGAGACCTCGTCGACAGCCTCGTCGCCGTGGTCGAAGAAGCGGGGCTCGAGCCAGAGGGGATCGACCTGGACACCGCCGCGCTGTCGCGGGCGTTCACGTTGCCCGACGGCGCGACCGAGCCCGAGGCGGTGGTGTCGGTCGGCGCCGGCTTGACCATGGTCGTCGTCCGCCTCGGAGGCACGCTCCAGTTCGTCCGCACCATCGACATGGGAGGCGACACCGTCACCCGGGCCCTTGCCTCGACGCTCGACATCCCGATCGCCGATGCCGAGATCCTGAAGCGCCGGCTCGCGCTGCCCGGGCCCCACGACCCGGCGGCGACGAGGGCGGTGTCCGACGTCGTCGAGCAGCTCGCGGACGAGGTCAGAAGCTCGCTCCGGTTCTTCGGGACCCTGCCTGGGCGCACACCGCCGTCGAGGGTGCTCGTGACCGGCGGAGGGGCGCGTACGGTGGGGCTGCTCGAGCTGCTCCGCTCCTTCATCGACGTGCCGGTGCTCGAAGCGTCGCCGCTCTCGTTCGTCGACACGAGCGGCATCCACGTGTCGGCGAGCGAGGCGGACTCGATCAACCAGACGGTCGCCGTGCCGCTCGGGCTCGCCCTGAACGGTCCGGCGAGGACCCGTTTCGAGCTGATCCCACCCGAGGTCGCCGCCAGGCGGGTCGCGCGGCGACGCAGGCGCCAGCTCGCCGTCGCGCTCGCAGGGCTGGTGGTCGCGCTCGGCGCGGTATCGGCCTGGAGAGTGCTCGCCATCCGGTCCGCGCAGCGCCAGGTCCAGGTGCTCCAGTCGACGATCCACACCATCAACACGGTCGAGATGCCCCGCTACGACAAGGCCGTGCGTCTCGGCGACGAGGTGACGACGCTCGAGCACCAGCTCGCCCCTCTGGTCTCCCACGAAGTCGACTGGCTCGTCGTCTTGAACCAGCTCGGCGAGTACCTGCCGCCGTCCGCCGTGCTGAACGGCGTCGACCTCACTGCGGCGACGCCGACCGGCGGAGCCACTGCCGCCGCGGCCGCCGCGACAGCGCACCTCGGCTCCTCGGTCATCGGCACGGGCACGACCACCGTGTTCACCCACACCCTCACACAGGTGACGCAGTTCGGCCTGGCCATGGCAGGCTCACCGGCCCTCGCAGGCGTCGACCTGAGCGGCGGCGTGTCCGCTGCCAAGACAGGGGTGACGTTCCCCGTGACCTTCTCCATCACGAGCGCCGCCCACGGCCAGCGGCTGGGGCAATTCGAGGAGCGGATCCCGTGAGCGCCTCGTCGAGGCGAGTCCCGATCACGCGCAGGTCGGCCCTCGTCGGCCTCGTCGTCGTAGCCGTCGTGGTCGCGTGGCTCTTCGCCTTCTACCTTCCCCAGACGCGCAAGCTGGCGGCGCTCGGCACGCAGCGGACGGCACTGCAGTCGACCGTGGCCGCCGACGAGGCGCGCCTCCAGCAGCTGCAGAACGAGGCCCAGCACGTCACCCAGATCAGGGCGATGTACGACCGGCTCGACGGCTACGCGCCCAAGACAGGGAAGCTCTACACATACATCCGCACGATCTCCGGCGCGGCCAAGAGGGCAGGGGTGACGATCACATCGCTGCAACCCGGCGCGTTGGTCGCGGTCAGCGGGACGACGTACTCGGCGATCCCGATCACCGCGGCGGTCAAGGGCTCCTACGACCACATGCTCGCCTTCGTGAAGGACCTCTACGGCCTTCCCCGGCTCACCGACCTGAACGCGCTCTCCGTCACCGGCGGGGGCCCGGGGACCAACAGGAGCACGAACCTCACGGTCTCGCTGCAGCTCGCGATCTTCACCTCCGAGAAGCCGGCGGGAGCGACGCCGTGAGGCCGGCCGCTCGGCGATCCCTGGCCGCCGTGGCACTGGTCGCGGCATCGGGCCTGCTCGCTGGCTGCCAGGGCTCAGCCGCGCCCTCGACGCCGCCGCCGCACCCGCGGACCGTCGCCACAGTGTCGTCGCCGAGGCCGACGACGACGGCACCGTCTCCTGCGGCCCCGAACGCGAAGACGTCTCGCACACTGCCGAGCTGCGGCGCCGTTCGCGACCCGTTCGACCCCAGCGCCACCCCTCCTCCTCCCGGCTCCCCGGCGATCTGCTGACGGGCGCAGCTGCGGGCTGCGCGGATCCTCTCGATCCGGTTCCTCTCGATCGGTTCCCCTCCGATCCGGTGAGGTGCGGACGCACGCGCTTGCTCGCACCAGACATGGCAACGGGGCCCCGTTCGGGGCCCCGTTGCACGATGATCGGTCAGTCAGGAAGGATCAGTGACCTGCGGGAGCTCCCGGCCAACCGTTGCCTGTACCCCACTTGACAGCAGTTGTTGACTTGCCCAAGTTTGTCGTCGGCACTGCTGTTGGCTTACAGGCGGTCGCGAGCACTGTTGTCGTCGTAGGACCGAGGTAGCCGTAGAAGACGCCCTTCTGGGCTGAGTCTACGGCGACCCAGCACTCGTGGGTCTTTGTCATGTACGCGACAGCGACGAAGACTGTGCCAGGCGTGGGTGTGCTGGTCTTCACCGCGATTGTGTCCTGATGCGCGCTGTGTGTCAGAGCCACTGCTGCCGTGCCTGTTCCCGTAGTGAACGTGAACTCCGGCTCGTCTTTATGCAGGTCTATTGCCATTGTTTTCGTCACCGGGTAGTTGTCGGTCCTCGCGTAGATCGCCTTCGCCGAGGTGACGACGTTGGCCAGGTTGGACTGCGTCGACGTGTCGTTCGCCGTCGAGGTCACCCCGAGGAAGGTCGGGATGGCGATCGCCATCAGGATGCCCATGATGACGAGGACGACCATGAGCTCGATGAGCGTGAAGCCCGACTCGTCGGCCAGCTCCGGAATTTCGCCGTCGGCGGCGCTCCGCCGTCGCCGAATGGCTGTCGCGACGCGCCCGAGCGCGTCGCTCCACGTAGTACCCATGTGGATTTCCCCTTCTCGTTCGCACGTCACTGGACGTGTCGCCCACGAGTCCCCATCGACCCGTGCCCGTAGCATACCGCAGGACCGCACGCCGGCAAATGGGAGCGGACAGACGGGAAGGGGGACATGGGCCCGACGCTCGCCCGCATTCGGCGCGCGCACCGCCGATGCGACAACGCGAGCAACCGGCTCGATTTCCCTCCGGCCACGAGGTACGCTACCTGCGGGAACGCGGTGATGACGACACACGTGCGAGCTGGGCGACGACCGGTCACATGTCGGATTGCTGCGATGGGGATGCAGTGAGCTGCAGGGGGATGTGATGGCCATGCACAGCTCGTATGGCGACGACTACGGGCAAGACGAGACGTCGGACTTGGTCCGGTCGCTCGCGCTGTCGTCGGCCAAGCTCTGGGAAGAGCTCTTCGCGCGACTGCGGCGCCTCGAGGACGCGCAGTCGGAGCTCCGCGGGCTCGTCGAGAAGATCGACGCGGCGCTCCCTGCGGCGCTCGGAAGCGTCGGCCTCGAGCGCGCGGACCATGCGGACCGTGATGCCGCGGGGCTCCTGGATGCGCTCCCCGCCACAACGCACGCATCGAGTTTCGAGAGCGCGTTGACGAGCGCCCGCGCGCAAGTCGCAGACGGAGCGAACGCGATCGCTGCAGGCGGCGACGCAGACCCTGTGGCACTCCCAGGACGCGACGCCATTGCCGAACACCAAGCGGTGGGGCCTTCTGCGCCCGGCGAGCCCCACGACCAGGAGCCAGCACCTGCTCTCTGGGCGCTACCAGGTCTGCCCCTCGAGACAGCCGCCGGGGCTCCCCTCGACCCCCCGCCAGCGCTGCCCACCATTGACACCCCTACGCCATTCGTCGGGGCGGACGGCGCAGACGCGCTCGCCGTGGAGTGGCACACGCACACGCCGGAGGTCACGGACGACCCGATCATCGCGCCAGGGTCCATGTGGGCAGATCTCGAACCTCAGCTCGCGCCCGTGGGCGATCCCGTCCAGGCGAGCGACGGAGGGGATCGCTTCGGCGTCGTCGACGCGTCCCACGGTCTCGTGACACCTCCGCCCGTGCCACCACCCCCGCCTCTCGGGTTCCACCTCGGTGCGCCGCCCCCCTCGGTGACCGGGCCACCGACGGCAGCGCCTCCGCCTCCGCCGGCGCCGTTCCAGCCGCCTCCGCCTCCGCCTGCGCGGGCGCC
>JAJZJC010000115.1 GCA_021810205.1 Actinomycetes bacterium | reverse complement strand
GCTGCTGGTGCTGCTCGTGATCGGGTTCATCTCCTTGCTCAACCGCACCATCGGCATGGTGTCCGGTGAGCGCTCGACGACCGAGGTGCTCGTGCCCTACCCGAGCCGATCCCAGCGTCTGCTCGCCTCGGTGCCGCTGGTAGGTGGGCTCGGGGCGCTGGCGCTGATCGGGCTGTGGATCCCCGGTGGTCTGCAAGGCCTTCTGCTCCAGTCCATCCGGGCGGTCTCGTGAGCGCCGACACTGCCTCCACGCTTCTCCTCGACCGTATGGACGTCGAGTCGCACGTCCAAGCCATGGCGCAAACGCCGGGCGTGCGCTTCGCCGACTTCTTCGGCTCCATCGAGGACGACCAGCTCGTGATCCGGCTGGTGTGGGCGCTGGACCGCGAGCACGAGTACCGGGTGGTCAGGTGGCCTGCCCGGGGCACCGGCTACCCGCCGCTCTCCGAGGTGGCACCCGCCGCCTTCGTGGAAGAGTGCGAGATCTACGAGCAGTTCGGCGTGAGCCCGGGGAAGGGCAGGGCGCTCAACCGGCTCGTCATCCCTCCCCGTGCCGAGCACTCCTTTCCCCGGCTCGGCACGGCACCGGCGCGTGAGCGACCCCTCCCTCACGCCTCCCACTACGTCTCAGGCGATGCCTTCGAGTTCCCTTTCGGACCGGTACGCGGCGTGGGCCAGGAGTCGATGTACATGGGGCTCGTCACGAGCGGCGAGGAGCTCATCGACCTCTACCTGCTGCAATGGCACAAGCACCGCGGCATCGAGCGGCGCCTGAGAGGAGAGGGGGTCGCCCGAGCGCTGTTCGTGGTCGAGCGAGCCGAAGGTCTGTCGGCGGTCGGCAACGGCTGGGCCCTGTGCAGGGCGGTGGAGGAGATCGCCGAGGTCTCACCGCACCCGGCAGTCAACCGCAGCCGGGGAGTCGCGCTCGAGCTCGAGCGCCTCTACAACCATGCGGCAGCGATCGTCGCGCTCTGCCAGTCCACGGGCCTCGCGGTTGGACAGGCTCAAGGCGAGATCGTCCTCGAGCAGCTCCTCCGGCTCAACGCTGCGGTCTTCGGCCACCGCTACCTCTTCGGGGTGCTCGCTCCTGGAGGGACGAGCCGAGCGGCCGACGCCGACGCGCTCATGACCACGCTGCCCCCGACGATGGACACGCTGCGGCGCCTGGTCGACGCGCTGTGGACGACCAACTCGTTCGTCGACCGGCTCGAGTCGTGCGGCATCGTGACGCCGGCCGACGCGGCGCGCCTGGGCCTCGTCGGCCCGATCGCCCGGGCGTCAGGGCAGGACATCGACACCCGCAGGGACCATGCCTTCGGGCCGTACCGCGACGTCGCCGTGGAGGTGCCGGTGAGAGCGACCGGCGACGTGATGGCCCGGATGAGCGTGATGGTCGCCGAAATGGAGGAGTCGGCCCGCCTCGCGCTGGACCTCGCCGGCGCCGGCCTTGGCACCGGGACGGTGGAGGTCCCTCCGGCCACGGGGAGCGCGCTCGGGTGGTGCGAGTCCCCTCGGGGCGAGTCGCTTCTGTGGGTGGACCTCGATGCCGGGCGGATCCGACGCGCCCGGGTCCGTCCCGGCTCGGTCCGCAACTGGCGCTCCTTCGACGACGCCGCCCGCTCGCGCAACGTCTTCACCGACATAGCGATCATCGAGGCCAGCTTCTGGCTCACGGTCGCGGGTCTGGCGCGCTGATGGCCGCCTGGTTCCTTCGTGGGATCCGACGGGGTGTGGTGACGACGCGCTATCCGGCCGAGCCAGAGCCCTCGGCGCGCGTGCTCCCGACGCCTCCGGCCTTCGATCCCCGCCGGCTCACCGACGCTCTGGCTGACGCTGTCGTGGATGCCTGCCCGTCAGGCGCGCTGACGAGGGACGGCGCCTTCCTCGTGCTCGACATCGGCGCCTGCAGCGCGTGTGGCCGCTGCATCGCCGCCGGCGGCGGAGCGGCCCGGCAGAGCGGCCTCTTCGAGCTCGCCGCCACCGAGCGAGCACACCTCGTGAAGCGCATCCCCGTCACGGGGGACCAGCGGTGAGCCCTGACCGGGTGCGCATCGACCGACGCCGTCTCCACGTGGTGCGCGAGGAGGAGCGGGTCGCAGCGAAATTGCGAGACGCGACGCAGCGGATGTTCGGCCGAAGCCTGCACATCCGCACTGTCGATACCGGGTCCTGTGCGGTCTGCGAATCCGAGATCCGTCTCCTCTCGGCACCGCACTACGACCTCCATCGCCTCGGTCTCTTCTTCACTCCCTCTCCCCGCCATGCCGACCTGCTCCTCGTCACCGGCCCGGCCATCCGGGCGTTCGACCGGGCACTCGAGAAGACGTACGGCGCGATGCCCGAGCCCAAGCTCGTGGTAGCGATCGGTGCGTGCCCCCTGGGAGGTGTGTACCAGGAGGACGAATTCGTGCACGGGCAGCTCGAGCGCGTCCTGCCGGTCGACGTCTTCGTCCCCGGTTGCCCTCCGAGCCCGCTCGCCCTGCTCCAAGGACTGCTGGTGGCGGTGGGCCGGCTCGCCGAGAAGGTCGGCGCGGAGGACTTCACGACCCTTGGTGAGGAGGAGGCACCATGACGGCCGATTGGCTCTCGGCTGCCGCCGGCGCGTGGGTCCTTGCGGCGCTCCTCGGGCTGGGCAGCACGAGGCGGCCCTGGGTGTGGGCATCGGCCACGAGCTCTGCGGCGGGGGGGCTGGCGGCACTCGTAGGCGGCGTCATGCTGGCGATGTCGGGGTCTGCCACGGAGACCCTGCGCGCCGCAGCCAGCGTGACCGGGTCGCTGGTGCTGCAGGCGACCCCGCTCTCGGCGGCCTTCATCGTGCTCCTCGGGCTCGTGGCGCTGGCCATCGGCTGCTATGCCCCCCGCTACCACCGTCCCGGGGCGGGGACCGCCGCCTACCTCTTGGTGTTCAACGCCGCACTGCTGGCTTCGCTCGCCGTGCTGGTGGCGGGGAACGTCACCACGTTCCTCGTCGCCTGGGAGTCGATGACGGTGGCGTCGGGGCTGCTCGTCCTGCGCCGTCAACGTGAGCGGGGCGTCGGCGCCGGCACCTTGCTGTTCCTCGCGCTCGGCGAGCTCGGCTTCGCCATGGTGGTGGCCGCCTTCGTCATCATGGCCACCCAGTGCCACAGCCTGGACCTGGCGACGATCGCCGCCCGAGCGGGGTCGGTGCCCCTCGCCTGGCGCAGCGCGGCGTTCGTGCTGGCGCTGGTCGGCTTCGGCTTCAAGGCCGGCCTCGTGCCGTTCCATGTCTGGCTGCCCGTCGCTCACCCGTTGGCACCGGCCGACGGCTCGGCCTTCCTGTCGGGTCTCGTCGTGAAGCTCGGGGTGTACGGGATCGTCCTCTTCGGCTTCGATCTGCTGGGCCATGGGCCGCCGTGGTGGGGGCTGCTCGCCATGGGCCTGGGTGCCCTCTCGGCGTTGATCGGCATCCTCTACGGGGTGCTCGAGCCCGACCTCAAGCGGTTCCTCGCCTTCTCGACCGTCGAGAACGTGGGGATCATCGTGACCGCTGCGGGTGCTGGGATGACCTTCGCCTCCTACGGTCGCCAGGTGCTCGGCGCCTTCCTGCTCGCCGTCGCCCTGTATCACGTCGTGAACCACGGAACGTACAAGACCCTGCTCTTCTTGGAGGCGGGCGTGATCGAGCACGCGGCAGGCACCCGTGACCTCGACCGGCTCGGCGGGCTGGTCCACCGGATGCCGGCCACCAGCGTGATCACCCTGATCGGCACCCTGGGGATCGCCGCCCTGCCGCCGTTGAACGGCTTCGTCAGCGAGTGGCTCGTGTTCCAGGGGCTGTTCCAGGGCTTCCGGCTCCCAGGGCACCTCCCCGGCGCCCTCATCGTCCTCGCGGCCGCCACCCTGGCGCTCACCGCCGGGATCGCGGTCATGGCATTCGCCCGCACCTTCGGGGTCGGGTTCCTCGGCATGGCGCGCAGTCCCGAGGCGGGGCGCGCAAGCGAAGCCAGCCAGCCGGTGCTCGGGCCGGGCATCCTCGCAGTGGCCTGCGTCGCGCTCGGTGTGGGCGCCCCGGCGGTACTGGTGGCGCTCGACCACGTGGTGCGTTCGGTCACCGGCGTGCAGCTGCGCCCCGTGCTCTTGTTGCCCAACCTCACCGTCATCCCGGCCCACACGAACTTCTCCGCCTTCTCGCCGACGTACCTCGCGGTCTTCCTGGTGGCCGTGCTCGCCGTGCCCGGCGCCATCTACCTGGCCAGCCGAACCCGTGGCCGAACCACGAAGGTCTCGGTGTGGGACGGCGGCATCGTCTCGTTCCGCTCGAGGATGCAGTACACCGCTACCACGTTCGCCAACCCGATGCGGGTGACCTTCGACCGCTTCTACCGGCCCGACGTCAAGGTCGACCGGGCCTCGCAAGACCCGGCGGGGAGCTCGGGACCGGTCCACTACCGGCTCGAGGTGCTGCCGGTGTTCGAGCGAATCCTCTACCGTCCGACGGCCCACTTCGTCCGGAGGGTGGCCCGCATGCTCGAGCCCATCCAGTCGGGTGACGTGAACTGGTACCTCCTCTACATCCTCGTCGCCGTCGTCGGCTGCTACTTGGCAGCCGTCCACTGATGCGATGGTCAACCGTGCCGGTATCGAGATCGACTCACACCGAGGCCTCTCAGATGGCGGAACCCTCGGCCTCTGCGGGGGCGTCCGCCAATGGCAGCGAGTCGAAGACGCCAGGTGGCTCGCGCCAAAGCGGGCGACCGCCCCCGGCCGCGTCGGGCGAACCTGCCCGCGCCGCGCTGACCGCCCGCCACACCCGCTCGGGGGTGCAGGGCATGGCGACGTGACGGATGCCGAGAGGCGCGAGGGCGTCGACGACCGCGTTGTGCACGGCCGGGGTCGCGCCGATCGTCCCCGACTCGCCGATGCCCTTGGCGCCGAGCGGGTTCAAGAACGTCGGCGTCTGCGTGTTGGCGCTCTCCAAGGAGGGGAGCTCCGCCGCGCTCGGCATCTGGTAGTCGGCGAGACTCGCGGTGAGCGGGTTCCCCGCCTCGTCGAAGAGCACCTCTTCCCATAGGGCCTGGGCCATCCCTTGGGCAATCCCGCCGTGCTGCTGGCCGGTGACGAGCAGCGGGTTCAGGATCCGCCCGCAGTCGTCGACCGCGACATGGCGGAGCGGGCGCACCTTGCCGGTCTCGGTGTCGACCTCGACGACGGACACATGCGCCCCGAAGGGGAACGTGGCGTTCGCCTGGCCGACGTCGAGCTGGACGGCGAGCGGGCCGTCACCTGCGTCGCGCGCGAGGGTGGCCAGCTGTCCCCAGCTGAGCGCCCGGGAAGGAACTCCTGCCACCCCGAGGCCGCCGTCGTCGAACACCACGATGTCGTCGGGAGAGGCTTCGAGCTCGCTCGCCGCGATCGATCGGGCTCGGTCGAGCACCCCGCGGGCGGCCTCGAGGACGGCGGTGCCCCCCAGCTGCAATGAGCGCGAGCCGCCCGTCCCCTTGCCTCGATCGACTGCCGCGGTGTCGGACTGGACGAAACGGATCTTGTCCATGGGGATGCCGAGCGCGTCGGCGACGATCATGGTGAAGGCGGTCGCGTGGCCCTGCCCGTGCGCGGAGGTCCCGGCCCTCACCGTCACCGTGCCGTCGGGGTGCACCTCCACCGCGCCCAGCTCGTCGTCTCGCCCGCCGGTCACCTCCACGTAGACGCTCACGCCGATGCCGAGCTGGACGATGTCGCCGCGAGCGCGGCGGACCGCCTGCTCGGCGCGGAGCGACTCGTACCCCGCGAGGCGCAACGCTTCGTCGAGCGCCGCCACGTAGTCACCGGTGTCGTACTCGGTCCCCATCGGGGTGGTGATCGAGGTGTCGAACTTCGCCAGGAGGTTCCGCCGGCGCAGCTCGACGGGATCGATCTCGAGCTCAGCTGCTGCGATGTCCATGATCCGCTCGAGCATCTCGGCCGCCTCGGGGCGTCCCGCCCCCCGGAACGCGCCCATCGGCGGGGTGTTCGTCACGGTGACCGCGACGTCGTAGCCGACGACGGGGATGTCGTAGACCCCCGACGCCATCATGCGGGTCGGTCCCATCGGGAGGCGCCCGCCGAACCCGGCGTACGCGCCCGAGTCGCCCAGCACCCGGCAGCGCATGCCGGTGATCCGCGCCTCGTCGTCGAACCCGAGCTCCACCCACTGCAGCTGGCCGCGGCCCTGGGGCATCGCGAGAAAGCTCTCCGAGCGCGTCTGGATCCAGCGCACCGGACGGCCCAGACGCCGTGCCGCTTCGATGACGACGGCATGCTCGGCCGCGACCCCCACCTTGCTGCCGAAGGCGCCACCGACGTGCGGCGCCACGACTCGCAGCGCGGCGGGGTCGATCCCGAAGTATGCGGCAGCGCCCCGGTGGAAGCCGTGGGGCATCTGCGTGGAGACATAGACGGTGAGCTCGTGCCCCTCGCCGTCGTCGCCCGGCACCGCCGCGATCGCGTCCGCCTCGAGCGGGACCACCGCCACGCGCTGGTTCTCGAGCACCGCACGGACGACGGTCGTCGCACCGGCGAGCGGGTCCCGCCCGCCCGTGTCGCGGAACCCGGCAACGACGTTCGTCCCCAGCGCGTCGAACTGCAGGGGAGCACCGTCGGCGACCGCCGCCTCCATGTCGGTCACCGCGTCCAGGGGCTCGTAGTCCACGTCGACGAGGGCAGCGGCGTCGGCGGCCTGCGCCTCGGTCTCGGCGATCACGACCGCCACCGGATCGCCGACGAAGCGCACCTTCTCCTCGGCGAGGGGGTGGCGGGGACATGTGTCGTTCAGCGGCATGAACCCGCGGATCGGTGCCAGAGCGAGATCGGCCGCAACGTAGACGGCGAGCACCCCCGGCGCCGCCGCGGCTGCCGCCGTGTCGATCGACCGGAGCCGAGCGTGCGCGAACGGGGAGCGCGCGAAGGCCGCCGCAGCACAGTGCTCGATCGGCTGGTTGGCGACGAAGGTCCCGCGCCCGGTGAGGAGATCTGGGTCCTCG
>JAJZJC010000032.1 GCA_021810205.1 Actinomycetes bacterium | reverse complement strand
GAGCCTCCTCATCGCCGTCCCCACCGGGATCAAGTTCTTCAACTGGATCGGCACGATGTGGCGCGGGCAGCTCGTCTACAAGGCACCCATGCTGTTCGCGATCGGGTTCCTCTTCGCCTTCCTCATGGGCGGCGTCACCGGCGTCATGCTCGCCTCTCCACCGATCGACTTCTTCGTGCACACAACGTATTTCGTCGTCGCGCACTTCCATCAGGTGCTCTTCGGGACCGCGGTGTTCGCAGGGTTCGCCGGCTTCTACTACTGGTACCCGAAGATGTTCGGCCGGATGTTGAACGACCGCCTGGGTGTGCTGCACTTCGTGCTGCTCTTCGTGGGCTTCTGGCTCACCTATATGCCCCAGTACGTCCTGGGCCTCATGGGCATGCCACGGCGGGTCGCGAGCTACCCGAGCAACCTCGGCTGGCAGTCGTGGAACATCGCGTCGACCATCGGCGCCTTCATGATCGGCGTCTCGTTCCTCGTCCTCCTCGTGAACGTGTGGGTCGCCTGGCGATATCCGGTGCCCGCAGGTGACAACCCGTGGGATGGCCACACCCTCGAGTGGTTCACGACGTCGCCGCCACCCCATCACAACTACACGCATCTGCCCACGATCCGCTCCGAGCGGCCGACGTGGGACTACAACCACCCGGACGCGCCGGTCATCCGGCATGGGGACGGTCCCTCCGGCAACGGGCACGGTCCGGGTGGGGGCAACGGCTCGGGGCCGCCCAGGTTCGGCAACGGCAGCGCGGCGAGCGGGACCTCGGAGGTGACGGCACCGTGAAGATCGAGTCCGCCTTCCTCATCGGCGTCGGCATCGTCTTCGGCTGCATCTGCCTGATCTACTGGTTCTTGAGCTACGAAGACGCCGGCACGATGATGCTCTTCGGCACGTGCACGCTGGGCTTCCTTCCCGGGACCTACTACTACTTCTGGCACCGTCGGTTCCGGGGCCACAAGTACTTCTTCATCGGCAAGACCGACCGCGTCGTGGGCACACGTCCCGAGGATCGCAACGACGCCACCATGGAGGAAGGTGCGGGCGTCGTCGCCACCTTCCCCGGCTCGAGCATCTGGCCGTTCACTCTCGGGATGGGAGCGTTCACCCTGCTGCTCGCACTGGTCTTCGGGGTGTGGCTGGCCCTGATCGGCGGCTCCTTGATCCTGCTCGCTCTCGTCGGGGTCACCGCCGAGAGCCGGCGCGGCGGGCATCACTGAGTCGCTTCGCCGCTGCGTCCAGGCGACCGCCGCGCGATGATCCGCGGGGTGCGACGGGTCAGGAATGCGCGAGTCCTGGTAGGCGTTGACCACATGTCGTGAGCACTCGCCCCCTCTCCGGCCGGCTCGTCGCGCTCATGGCCGTGGCGACGGGGGCGATCGTCGCGAACCTCTACTACGCCCAGCCGCTTCTCCACCAGATCGCCGCCAGCTTCCACGCGGGGACGACCGCCACCAGCATCGTCGTGACGGCGACCCAGGTGGGCTACGCGGCAGCCCTGCTCTTCGTGGTCCCGCTCGGTGACGTCCATCCTCGGCGCACCTTGGTCGTCGGCATCTTTCTCGTCGCAGTCGTCACCCTCGTGTGGTGCGCCGCGTCCCCATTCCTGTGGCTCTTCGAGGTGGCGGCGGTCGCCACGGGCGTCGCGTCGGTGGCGGGGCAGATCATGATCCCTTTCGCCGCGGACCTTGCGACACCCGAGCGCCGAGGGCGGGTGGTGGCGCGCATGATGACCGGCCTGTTGGTGGGCATCCTCCTCGCCCGGACGGTCTCGGGCATCGTCACCCAGGCCGCCGGCTGGCGTGCGATCTACTGGCTGTCCGCCGCGCTCATGGCCGTGTTCGCCGTCGTCCTTCACCGAGCGCTCCCTGCCGAACGTCCCCGCCCCCACGTTCCCTACGGCCGGCTGGTGACGACCACGCTTCGCCTGTTCGTCGATGAACCGGTGCTGCGGCGTCGCGCCTGGTACGGAGCCGCCACCTTCGCGGCCTTCAGCGTGCTGTGGACGTCACTCGCCTTCTTGCTCTCGGGGCCGCCGTACCGCTACTCGAACCTGGTGATCGGCCTTTTCGGGCTGGCAGGCGTGGGCGGCATGATGGCGGCGAACGTGGCCGGCAGGTTCGCCGACACCACACGCACCGGCCTGTCGACCGTCGTGGCCGCACTGGTCACGACCGGAGCGTTCGGCCTGCTGGCTGCAGGCAAGACGTCGCTCGGGTTCCTCTTGGCGGGGATCGTGCTCCTCGACATCGGCTCCCAGGGGATGCACATCACCAACCAGGCGGTGATCTACTCGCACCTGCCGGAGGCACGCAGCCGCATGAACAGCGCGTACATGACCACCTACTTCGTGGGTGGCGCCGCGGGCTCGGTGACCGCCGGCGCCGCACTGGCGGCGGGAGGCTGGGACGCGGTGTGCGTGCTGGGCGCGGGCTTCGGCGCCCTCGCCATGGCCTTGTGGGTAACCGACCGGGTGCGCCTCGATCACCGGGCGCCGGGACCGGTCGCTCGCAGCACCGGCGAATCGCCAGGGCCGCAGAGCACGCTGGGGTCCTCCCGGCTGTGCCGCCGGGGGTGATGCGATCGGGGGTGATGCCGCCGGGGGTGATGCGATGGGGTTAGCGGGACGTGACGAGAAGGCTGGCTGCAGTCCGGACGATCCCGGGCGCATCGAGGCCGAGGGACGCGAGGATCTCGTCGGGCTTGCCGTGTCGCAGATACGCGAGCGGAAGGCCGCAGGTCTCGACCGCTGCTCGTGGGCCGAGCGCCGCTCGTACCATCGCACCCACGCCGCCTGCCGCGACCCCGTCTTCGGCAGTGAGCACCGCGCGGTGGGCGCCGGCATCTGCCAGCATGGCGGGGTCGAGCGGGCTTGCCACTCGGACGTCCCAGACGGTCGACTCGATGCCGCGCTCGGCGAGGATCGTCGCGGCCTGCTCGCAGGTCTCGACGAGCTTGCCGACGCCGAGCAGGCAGAGGGAGCCGTCGCCGGCGACGATCCGGCGCGCTGCCAGCCCGTGGCCGGTCGTGGGGCAGTGGCGTGCCGGGGTCTTCGGCCAGCGGATCGCCACGGGACCGCCGGTGACCTCGAGGGCGTCGTGGAGCATGACGGCGACCTCCTCGTACGAAGACGGCACGAGCACGGTCATGCCCGGCACCTTGGTCAAGAGGGCCAGGTCGAGGGTGCCGTGGTGGCTCGGGCCGTCGTCACCGGTGATCCCTGCGCGGTCGATGCAGAACACGACGGGAAGCCGGTGGAGACCGACGTCGTGGACGAGCTGGTCCCACGCACGGTTCAAGAAGGTGGAGTAGATCGCGACCACGGGGCGCAGCCCGCCCATCGCCATGCCCGCGGCGACGGTGACCGCGTGCTGCTCGGCGATGCCCACGTCCACCAGCCGATCGGCGAAGCGCTCGGCGAAGGGCAGGAGGCCGGTCGGACCGGTCATCGCGGCGGTGACAGCGACGACGTCGGGCCGAGCTGCGGCCTCGCGGAGCAGCGCGCTCCCGAACGCCTCGGTGTAGCTCGGGACACGCCGCTTGTCGACCCGTGGGCGCCCGGTCTCGGGGTCGAAGGGGGAGACGTCGTGGAGGCACTTCTCGCCGTCGAGCTCGGCGGGCGCGTAGCCGCGGCCCTTCACCGTGTGCACGTGGACCACGACGGGGCCAGGACACTTCGCCGCCTCGGCGAGCGCGGTATCGAGGGCTTCTACGTCGTGCCCGTCGACCGGTCCGAGGTACGCGAGGCCGAGGGACCCGAAGAACGCAGCCGGTGCCTGCGCAGCGTCACCCGCGTCGCCCCTCGCCACCGCGTCGGCGGTCGTGAGCCGGGAGACCGTGGGGGCGTAGGAGCGGCCATTGTCGTTCAGCACGACGACCACACGCCGACCGGTGGTGCCGATGTTGTTCAACGCTTCGTAGGCGAGCCCGCCGGTGAGCGCACCGTCGCCGATGACCGCCACCACGTGATGGGTCTCACCGCGCAGGTCCCGAGCGCGCGCGAGGCCGTCGGCGTAGGAGAGCGCGGTAGAGGCGTGGCTGTTCTCGACAAGGTCGTGCACCGACTCGGCACGGTTCGGGTAGCCAGAGAGCCCGCCGGCCCGGCGCAGGGTGGCGAACGCTGCCGCTCTGCCCGTGATCACCTTGTGCACGTAGGCCTGGTGGCCGGTGTCCCAGACGATCGGATCCGCGGGCGAGTCGAACACGCGGTGCAGCGAGAGGGAGAGCTCCACCGCGCCGAGATTGGAGCCGAGGTGGCCGCCCGACGCCGCGACCGACGAGACGAGGAACCGGCGGATGTCCGCGGCGAGGTGCTCGAGCGCCGCCGAGTCCATCGCCCGGAGCGCGGCGGGGCTCAACCGCTCGAGCAGCGACGTGGTCGGCGGGATCCCGGGCTCGGCTTCGCCGCCGTTGCCGGCGCCGGCAGTGCGCGCGCTGTCGTACAGGCCATCGACGCCGTCGTCGGAGATCGACAGCGTGTCGCGAAGCGTCGTCACGCGGCTCAGTGCGTGCTCACCAGAGCACGCAACGACTCGCGTAGCGATCCCATCGACGCGATGACCGCGGAGGGCTCGTAGCCGCAGTGCGCCATGCAGTTGGCGCAACGCGGGTCCTTGCCTCTTCCGTACTTCGACCAGTCGGTCGTCTCGACGAGCTCCTTGTAGCTCGAGACGTAGCCATCCGACATGAGGTAGCACGGCCGCTGCCAGCCGAGGACCGAGTAGCTCGGGATTCCCCAGGCGGTGCAGTCGAAGTCCCTCTTGCCCTCCAAGAAGTCGAGGAAGAGCGGTGAGTGGTTCAGGCGCCACTTCTTGCGCTTTCCCGCGAAGGCCTCGCGGAACAGCTTGCGGGTCTGCTCGACGCCGAGGAAGTGCTCTTGGTCGGGAGCCTTCTCGTACGCGTAGGCCGGGGAGATCATCATCGCGTCGACCTCGAGGTCGTCGTTCAAGAAGTCGAGGAGGTCACGCACCGTCTTCGGCGAGTCGGTGTTGAAGAACGTGGAGTTCGTCGTCACACGGAAGCCGCGGCGCTTCGCCTCCTTGATCGCATCGACGGCCTTGTCGAAGACGCCCTCGCGGTCGACCGCCGCATCGTGGCGCTCGCGCAGGCCGTCCATGTGGACCACGAAGGAGAAGAAGTGGTTCGGGGTGAACTTGTCCATCCGCCGCTGGAGCAGCACGGCATTGGTGCAGAGGTAGACGTACACCTTGCGCTTGACGAGCTCTTCCACCATCCGGGCGATGTCGGGGTGCAGCAGCGGCTCGCCGCCGGCGATCGACACCATGGGCGCGTCACTCTCCTCGACGGCGTGCACGACGTCTTCGACCGAGAGTCGCTTGCGCAGGATGTCAGTGGGATGCTGGATCTTGCCGCAGCCGGGACAGGAGAGGTTGCACGCGAACAGGGGCTCGATCTCCACGATGAAGGGGTAGTACTTGCGCCCCTTCAGGCGCTGCTTGAGGAGATGGGCTCCGATCCTGGCGTTCTGCTTCAAGGGAATTGGCATCAGCGCACCTGCAGTGGAAGAGAGAATCGGACGGTTTCTTGGGTGGTCCTGCGTTCGTCGATCTCGATGGGACCCAGGCTGGAGAGTGCCTGGACCACTTCGGTCACGAGAGACTCGGGGGCGGACGCGCCTGCAGTGAGCCCGATGGTGCCTGCACCCTCGAGCCACGCGAGGCGGAGCTGGCTGGCGTCCTCCACCAGCTCTGCCTTGCAACCTTCTCGCCGGGCCACCTCCACGAGCCGGGCGGTGTTCGACGAGTTCTGTGAGCCGACGACGAGCAAGAGGTCGCAGTCGTGCGCGATCTCACGCACAGCCTCCTGGCGGTTCTGCGTCGCGTAGCAGATGTCGTCGGCGCTGGGACCCACGATATCGGGGAAGCGTGCCCGAAGGGCATCGATCACTTCCGCCGTCTCGTCGGTCGCGAGCGTGGTCTGGGTCAGGTAGGCGACCCGGGCGTCGTCGCGCAGCGAGAGCGCCTGCACGTCGGCCGGGGACTGCACGAGAGAGGTGCGCTCGGGAGCTTCCCCGACGGTGCCCACGACCTCCTCGTGGTCGCCGTGGCCCACGAGGACGAGCTGGTAGCCCTTGGCGGCGTAGCGCCGTGCTTCGTGGTGCACCTTGGCAACGAGCGGACAGGTGGCGTCGATCACCGTGAACCCGTGGCGTCGCGCGGCCTCGTCGCGCACGGCTGGCGCGACGCCGTGGGCGGCGAGCACCACGGTCGCGCCGTCGGGGACCTCGTCGAGCTCTTCGACGAACACGGCCCCCATGCCGGCCAGACGACGGACGACGTGCACGTTGTGCACGATCTGGCGCCGTACATAGACCGGGGCGCCGTAGCGGGCCAATGCGCGCTCGACGATCTCTATCGCGCGTTCGACGCCGGCGCAGAACGAGCGGGGTGCGGCCATGAGCACCCGCCGGGCGCGACATGCCCGTGCCCAGCGCTCGAGCGGGATGCGGACCCTGTCGAGCGCCAGTGCCGCGTACCGGGTGTCCGCTGCCGCCATCGCGCCGGGGCCCATGCGGTCCTCGACCGCGCGGACGACGGCAAGCGGCCGGTCGTCGTCGACGAGCGCCGCGGCCCAGGCCGAATCGTGGTCGAGCACCAGCGCGCCGCTCGCGACGAGCGGACCCCTGTCGTCGTCGACGCCTGCAGTGAGCACAGGCCCCACGACGACGTCGTGGCCCTCGTGGCGCAGCTCGCTCGCCACGAGCTCGGCGCACTCGAGCCTGCGGCGCACGACGACGCCGCCACCTTCGTCGAGCGTCCACAGCTCGCTCGCGACGACGAGCTGGCCCGGCTGGAGCTCCGCGGACAGTCGCTCAGCGGTGCCTGCGAGGGCCACAGGCACGGTCTGCCCCTGCCCCGCGGCGAGGTGCGCGCCCGCGCCCGCGACGCTGCTGGCGTCGGAGCCGGTCACGAGGACGTCAGCGCCCATGACGTTGGCTTCTACCCCTGTCGGTGCGAGGAGGATCATGTCACCCATGTGCGCCATCCCTGTCTACGAAGCGGCCCAGCGCGGCGACGGGGAACACGAGCCGGTAGAGGTGGTAGTTGATGTAGAAGGCGCCCGGAAACCCCGTCCCGGTGAATTCGGGCTCGTCCCACGTGCCGTTCGGCAGCTGCGTGCGTGACAGGAACTCGACGCCACGCCGTGCCGCCTCGCCGTCGCCTTCGTCTGCCGCGAGCAGCGCGAGGAGCGCCCACGCCGTCTGCGAGGCCGTCGAGGTGCCCCGTCCGGCCCACGACGGGTCGTCGTAGGAGCGGAGGTCCTCACCCCAGCCCCCGTCGTCACCCTGGTGCGTCTCGAGCCAGGCGACCGCTCGACGGATCGAGGGGTGCGAGGCGGGAACGCCGGCCTCGACGAGCGCGGGCACCACCGCTCCGGTCCCGTAGATGTAGTTCGCGCCCCAGCGGCCGAACCACGAGCCGTCGCGCTCCTGCGCGCGGAGCAGCCAGGCAACGCCGCGGTCCATGGCCGTGGCGAACCGGTCCTCGCAGCGCGCACGACGGCGGCGCAGGACCCCGAGCATCTCGACGACGTGCGCAGTGACGTCGGCGCTGGGCGGGTCGATGAGCTCGCCGAAGTCGAAGAAAGGCAACTTGCGGCAGAGGGTGCGGGTGTTGTCGACGTCGAAGGCCGCCCACCCTCCGTCGCTGCACTGCATGCCGAGCACCCAGTCGACCGCGCGCTCGACGGCGCCACCGTCGTCCTCGTTGGTGCGAAGGAGGGAGAGGACGACCTCCGCCGTGTCGTCGACGTCGGGGTAGTGGTCGTTCCAGAATTCGAACGCCCAGCCGCCGGGTGCCAGGCTCGGACGCCGCACCCGCCAGTCACCGTCGACGGTGACCTCTTGTGTGATGAGCCAGCGTGCGGCACGTCGCAGCGCTGGATCGTCACGGTCGACACCCGCGTCGCTCAGTCCCACGATCGCGAGGGCGGTGTCCCAGACCGGTGACTGGCACGCCTCGAGACGCCGGCCCTTGTCGTCTTCGATGGTGAAGCCTTCGAGGCCGGCAATTCCTGCCTGCATGACCGGATGCGTCAGTGCATAGCCGCGCAGGTGCAGCGCCATCAGCGAGTACACCCATGGCGGTTGGATACCCCCCCATCCGCCGTCGGCCTCCTGGCGTTCGATGATCCAGCGCTCGGCCTCCCGCAGGGCCGCCTCGCGCACGAGCCGCCACGGGCGTCGCCCGTAGCGGCGCGCAAGGAGGTCCGCTCGCTCGAGCGCACCCGTCACGCTCCACCAGGGATGCCGCGGGGGGCCGGGGTGTCCGGTACGCAGCTCCTCGATGTCCACGCCGAGGTCCTTGCAGGGGCGGTACGCGCTGACCACCGTCAACGCGACGACGGTCTGGCGCGCCCAGCATCCGAAGTCGTAGATGTTGAGCGGCACCCGTGGTGGGAGGAAGACGAGCTCGGGTGGGAGCACCGGCAGCTCGTCCCACGACCACTTGCCGAAGAGCGCCATCCACATCTTGGTGAACACGCGGGCGCGCTCGAGGCCGCCCTCGTTGCGCACGAAGGCGAGGGCCCGACGCATGTGGTCGTCGTCGGGGGAGTCGCCTGCGAGCTTCAAGGCCACGTACGCCTCGATCGTCGTCGACAGGTCACCGGGGCCGCCGTAGAAGTTTGCCCACGTGCCGTCCTCACGCTGGTTCGCACGGATCCACTTGGCGCTCGATCGGGTCTGCGCGTCGGTCCGGATCCCGAGGAACTGGCGCAGCAGGAGGTCCTCGGCATCCATCGTGACGTTGGTCTCGAGCTCGCCCTTCCAAAAGCCCGCAGGATCCTGCAGCGCGCGCAACGCCTCCGCCGCCTTCTTCAACGTCTGGGCTGCCTCCGCGACGGTGTCTTCCGGCGGGCTCGCGGTGCCCGGCGCTGCCAGCCCGCCGGGCCCACCCGGCGCTACCAGCGCACCGGGCACGGCATCGTGGGTTTCGTCGATGGCGGTCATCACTTGTCCCTCGCCGTCACGTAGTAGGCGACCGACACGAGCTCCTCCTTCGCTGCGTCGTCGAGCGCGGCCCGCTCGAGCGCGCCGAGCGCCTGCTTCAAGTGGTCGTCGGCGATCCCGGCGACCGCCTCGCGGGCGCCGCTCGCCTCGATGAGGCGGCTCGCCCGCGCGACGTCGTCCGTACCGAGCTCGCGCGACAGGATCTCCTCGAGCTCGGCGGCCGTGCCGTCGTCCGAGGCCATCGCGACCGCGACGGGCAGCGTCTTTTTTCGCGCGAGGAGATCCGCGCCGACCGGCTTGCCGGTGACGTTCGGGTCTCCCCAGATCCCGAGCACGTCGTCGATCGCCTGGAACGCGATGCCGAGGTGCTCGCCGTACGCGCCGAGCGCGTTCACGGTCCCGTCGTCCCCGCCCCCGAGGATGGCGCCGATTGCGGCCGCCGCACCGAGCAGCGCGCCCGTCTTGGAGCGCTCCATCGCCAGGCACTCGTCGACGGTGACGCGCGGGCGGTGCTCGAACGCCATGTCCGCTGACTGGCCGGCGATCATGGCCTGGTTGGCGTCGGCGAGCAGCGCGCCAGCGCGGATGCGGGTGGGAGACGGGTCGTCGAAGAGCACCTGCATCGCCAGCGCTGCGAGGGCATCGCCGCACACGATCGCCACGCCCTCGCCGTAGCGGACCCACACCGTCGGGCGGTGCCGCCGCTCGCGGTCGCCGTCGATGATGTCGTCGTGCAGCAAGGAGTAGTTGTGGACGAGCTCGATGGCCACGGCGCCGCAGTACGCGTCCTCCTCTCGTCCGTCGACGGCCCGGGCGCCCAGGAGCACGAGGCCGGCGCGCACGTGCTTGCCTCCGCCCGCGAGGTGGTGGCGCACGGGCTCATGCAGCGAGGGGTCGAGGCGGTCGACAGCGGCGTCCAGGCTCGGGCCGATCGCCACGGAAGCTCGCGCCAGGGTCGTTGGAACCGGGACGGCGGGGTCGATCACGCGGGTACCTCCTCGAGCGGACGCTCGATGCGGCACCCGGTGATGGCCGCGGCGGCCGCTGCGTTGCCAGCGCGGACCGCGCCCTCCATGGTGGCGGGCCACCCGGTGGCACACCATGCGCCCGCCACGTAGACGCCGTGGCAGGCGGTCGACGGTCCCAGGCGCAGCGCCGCAGTGCCGGGCACGCCGCGGAACGTGGCCGCGTGCTCTCGAGTCACCACGGCGTCGACGAGCGAGGCCCGGCGTGCAGCGGGGAAGAGCGTGCCGAGCGCCTCGAAGTACCGCGTGACCAGCGTCTCGGGGCGAGCGCCGATCTCGCCTGTCGCCGCGGACAGCGACACCACGAGGCACTGCGTACCCGCCTCGGTGCCCGAGGAGTCCGTCCGGTCGAAGACGAACTGGACGGGGGAGCCGACGGCGGCCGCGAAGGGTAGATCGGTGACCTTGCGGTCCAAGACGAGGTGGACGTTCACGATCGGGGAGCGCCCGAGGCCCGAGAGGTCTCCGATGGCGTCAGCGGGCAGGAGCGCGCGCGCCGCGTCGTGGGCGACTGCCACCACCACGGCGTCTGCCCGCAGCCGGCGGCTCCCTGCCGTGACCGTCACTGGGCTGGCGTCGGCCCCGTGCCCGCCCGCTCCGCGGGCGCCGGCCGCGATGGCGTCGACGGCGGTCGAGCACAGCACCTCGACCCCGGCGCGCTCGAGCGCTCGGCGACCGTTCTCACCGTGGAGCACTCCCAGGGGCACGAGCGACCATCCGAGGTCGCCGCCGTCGGCCTGATCGAGCAGGCCGGTGCGCAAGACCTTGGCGGCGAGGGCGAGCGAGGCCTCCGCGGCGCCGACGTTCACCGTCGGCAGGATGACGAGGTCCCAGAGGCGCTCCAGCGCCGCGGCCGACTGGCCATGGCGGGCGAGGAAGCTGCCGAAGGACTCGGCGTCGAGCGACGGGTCGTCCAGCCGCAGCCGCCTGAGCGCGGCGACCACCTGTCCCGCACGCAGGCGGTCCTTCACGCCGAGATGGCTGTAGGAGAGAAGCGACCCTGCCAGGTGGAGAGGCGAGGGCAGGGGCGCGGTGCTGCGTGAGATGTGCGCCTGGCGGCCACCGGGCGCGAGCACGGGGACGTCGAGGCGTGATTGGAGGTGCACCTGGTCCGCCGCGCCGATCCGGCGGAGAAAGGCGCGGTATGCATGGCAGCAGCGCATGAAGACGTGCTGGCCGTTGTCGAAGGTGCGTCCGTTGCGCTCGAAGGACCACGTGAGCCCGCCGAGGCGGGCGCGCCGTTCGACGAGCACGACCTCGGCGCCGAGCGAGGCCGCCTCCAGCGCGGCGGTGATGCCGGCGAGACCACCGCCGACGACGACCATGCGGCCACCGGCGCCGGGCGCGCGGGTCATGCCGCCCCCGCGCTGCCACGGCCGCCGGACAGGCAGCGTGCTGCGATCCACAGCTTTTCGGACGCGGGCAGCGACACGCGGCCGCGCAGCACCGCCCCGGGGTCCAAGGAGATGCGACGGAGCAGGCGGTGGTAGATGCCCGCCATCGCGCCGACGCAGGCCCGGCTCCGCCGGTCGAGCATCGGGAGGAGCCGGAAGCCTTGGTCGAACCACTCCTGGGCCCGGCGGCACTCGAAGGCGACCAGGCGGGTCAGGCCCGCGTCGTCGGAGAGATCCGCGGGGCACTCGCAAGCGGCCGCGTCGTCGGCGGGCAGGTAGATGCGCCCACGTCCGGCATCCTCACGCACATCACGCAAGATGTTGGTGAGCTGCAGCGCGACACCGAGGTCGTCGGCGATGCCGGGCGCCCCGGGCTCGCCGGCTGCGCCGAAGATGGCAAGCGAGAGCCTGCCGATCGAGCCTGCCACGCGCCGGCAGTAGACGACGAGGTCGTCGATCGTCTGGTACGAGGTCCCGGCGACGTCCATCTCGCACCCGTCCACGAGGTCGGTGAAGGCGTCGATGGGAAGGTCGTAGCGCGCTGCCACGTCCCCGACTGCCCGAAAGACGGGGTCGTCGGTGGGCTCGCCGAGCGTGCCGAGGCCCTTTCGGACCGCGGCCAGCCCCTCCACCTTGCGCTGCGCGGGCTCGTCGCCGTCGCCGATGTCGTCGATGCGCCGTGCCAGCGCGTAGACCGCTGACAGTGCCCGCCGCTCGGGGGGGTGCAGGAGGCGGATGCCGTAGGCGAAGTTCTTCGCTTCCCGCCGCGTGATCGCCTCGCACTCCTCGTAGGCGCGCTGGAGCGCCAGGTCCACCGTCATGACGGAGTCTCTTGCCCGCTCGCTGCGGGCGCATCGGGGCTGCTCGTGCGCTCGGGCGCCGAACCCGCCCCGGCGAGGAGCACGAGGGCGAGCCGAGCGGCGAGACGGCCCGGGCGTGGACGGCAGCGGACGGCGAGCACGTCGTAGTGGGCACGCTCGATGGCGTCGAGCGCCGCCATGCCGCCCGCCGCGAAGGCGGCGATGGCGACACGCGGGCGCCAAGGGAGGCTGGCGGCCAGCGGGACGCCGGAGAAGAGCAGCTGGCGCGCCCGGGCGGCCTCGAGCGCGACGACCCGCCGGAGCGCAGGGCCGGCGGAAGAGGCGTGCAGCGCTTCGAGGTCGGTGCCCTCGCCACGCAGGTCGGCGAGGGGCAGGTAGACGCGATCCTGGGCGAGGTCCTCGGCGACGTCCTGGAGGTGCTCGACGACCTGGAGGCCGGTGCAGACGTCATCGGACCATGCGTTGCGCGCGTCGGTCGAATGGTCCAGCACCTCGAGGACGAGGCGGCCGACGGGGTTCGCGGACAGTCGGCAGTACTCGACGAGATCGCCGAAGGTCTCGTAGCGGCGCACCATCTGGTCCATGCGGTTGGCTTCGATCAGGTCGCGGAACAGCTGGAGCGAGAGGTGACGCGCAGCGATGGTCTCGCCGACCCTGCGCAGCACCGGGTGGGTGGCGCCCCCCGAGGGCGCTCGCTCGAGCTCCTCTGCCAGCCAGTTCAGCGCCCCGAG
This sequence comes from Actinomycetes bacterium, assembly GCA_021810205.1. Lineage (GTDB taxonomy): Bacteria > Actinomycetota > Acidimicrobiia > Acidimicrobiales > RAAP-2 > JAJYVT01. The sequence goes on along the minus strand of JAJZJC010000032.1, from coordinate 21,784 downwards.
CCGGTCCCCTGCGAGCTCGTCGCCGATGTCGTCGGTCAACCGGGCGAAGCCGTAGATGGCCATGAGATGCGCGCGCACGCCGGCAGGAAGCAGACGCGACGCCACCGGAAAGTTCTCGCGAGATGCCTGTGAATACAACGCATCAGGGTCGAAGATTCTGGCGTTTTGTGTCGACGGTCCATTGCGCGCAGTCGACGACATGGTGGAGATCGCTACCGATTGCTCCTCGGGGCGCGGCTCGGATCGGCGACGGAGTGCGCTATCGGAAGCAGTGGCCGGGACCTGACGCACGAGCACGATAATGCCAGCTTACGGCCCGTGCGGCGAGCTGCCGTACCTATCAAACGCTCGTATGTGGGCTCGTATGTGGGCGCCGCCGCCGTAGCGCGGTGCGGGTGCCGCCTGGTCCTCGCGCGTCCCCCGGCCTCTTGGGGGCCGATGTCTCACGGCGTTCGAGCGCTATGAAACAAACGATCGTATGGGGCGCTTTTTGCACAATGGCCACTGGCAGGACCAGCGTGCTCGCGAGGGGCAGGGAGCCCGCGCCGATCGGACGCGGCGCGCCGATCGGATGCGGCGCGCCGATCAGGCTCCACCTGGGACTTCGTCGCTCGGGCAAGTCGCTCGGGCGACAAATGGCACCCCTGCAGGCACCCCTGCAGGCACCCCTGCACTCGCGGTTTCCATCGGGGGTGTGACGGGTATGGACCATCACGGAGAGGGACTGGCCGCGGGTACCCACCCCAACGATGGACGAAGTGGGAGGCAGACGACCATGTCGCAACACCTCATCGACACCGAGCGGCGGTACTCCGCCAGCCACGAGGAAGAGCACGATGCTGGCGCGCACAATGGTGGCACGGGCAGTATCAGCCGGCACCGTCGCAACTACGCCGGCGGGGCGTACGAGGGTCGCGACACAGTGAGCGGCTCGTCGCAGGAGCCGACAGGAGCCGAAGAGGTGGCCGCGCACGACGCCACCCTCGAGGCTCTCGACGCCCTGGGGGCCGCGCTCGAGCAGCTCGCGAAGGACCACCAGGCGCTCGAGGAGCGGCTGGTGGACCTTCGCCGTCAGCGCGTCGAGGGGCGACCATGGCGCGAGATCCTCTCCGAAGAGAGCTCGCCGGGCACCATGCAGATCGTGAGCCGGATGCTCGCGTGCTTGGCGACGGCGAGCGGCACGCTGCGAAAGGAGCTCGTCGACAGCCTGCGTCGTGAAGGGGTGAGCATCCCGGCGATCGCGAAGCTCTTCGGCGTCACCCACCAACGGGTCTCCAACCTCCTTCGCCGCCCGGCCGAGTAGCCGCAGCGAGCCAGGGGGACGACGCAGGGTTGCGGCTGCGCACGCACGCCGTTGCGCCGTTGGGACCAAGGACACTTCGGGCGAGCGTGACCAGCTGCTAAGAACTCACTCGTGAAACTGGCGGTGGCAGGGGAATCCGCCGCGGGGGAGCGACGGGTCGCAGTGGTGCCCGAGGTCGCGAAACGCCTCGCGGCCGCGGGGTGGCAGCTCGTCGTCCAATCGGGCGCCGGCACCGAGGCCGCGTTCACGGACGCCGACTATGCCGACGCCGGTGCCGAGATCGCGCCGGACGTCGAGGCGTGCGTGGCGGGCGCTGGGGTCGTCGTGCGGGTGCAGGCGCCGTCGGCCGAGGAGGCGCAGCGCCTGCCTGACGGCGCAGTGGTCCTCAGCTTCTTGCAGCCCCCCGCCTCGCTCGCCGCGTTGCGGGTGCTGGCGAAGAAGCGTTGCAGCGCCTTCAGCTTCGACCTGCTCCCGAGGATCAGCAGGGCACAGTCGATGGACGCGCTCTCCTCGCAGGCGACGGTGTCGGGCTATCGGGCCGCCCTCACCGCGGCGACGCGCATCGGCCGTTTCTTTCCCATGCTCATGACCGCGGCCGGGACCGTGCCGCCGGCCAAGGTGCTCGTGATGGGCGCTGGCGTGGCAGGCCTCCAGGCGATCGCCACCTCCCGGCGCCTCGGCGCGGTGGTGCGGGCGTACGACGTGCGAGCCGCGGCCAAGGAGGAGGCGGAGAGCCTCGGGGCGAGTTTCGTCGATCTCGGCGTCAGCGCCGAGGGCGCCGGCGGCTACGCCCGCGAGCTCAGTGCCGAAGAGCTCGCCCAGCAGCAGCGCGCGCTGGCCGACGAGGTCGCCAGGGCCGACGCAGTCATCACGACCGCGGCAGTGCCAGGGCGCCGCGCGCCGGTCCTGGTGACCCGCGCGATGGTCGAGGCGATGGCGCCGGGCGCCGTGGTGGTCGACATGGCGGCAGATTCGGGAGGCAACTGCGAGTGCACCGAAGCCGGCCGTGACGTGGTCGTCTCGGGCACCACCGTCGTCGGCATGGCGAACCCGCCGTCGGGAATGCCTACGCACGCGAGCGCCCTTTACGCGCGAAACGTCGCCAACCTGCTCGGCCTCATGGGCGCAGAGGGCACCTTCGCTCCCGACTGGGACGACGAGATCGTGAAGGGCACCTGCGTGCTGCGCGACGGCGAGCCCGTGCACGCACCGACGGCCGAGCTTCTCCGAGGCGCGACATGACGGGGATCGTCTGGTACCTCACCATCTTCGTGCTCGCGGCGTTCGTGGGCTTCGAGGTGATCTCCAAGGTTCCGAGCATCCTGCACACGCCGCTCATGTCGGGCTCCAACGCCATCCACGGCATCGTGCTCGTCGGCGCGCTGGTCATCATGGGAGAGGCGAACGGCACGGCACAGCTCGTCCTCGGGTTCATCGCGGTCTTCCTCGCCACGTTGAACGTCGTCGGCGGATTCGTCGTCACCGATCGCATGCTCCAGATGTTCCGTGCCAAGCCGGACCAGCGCTCGGCACCGCTCCAAGGTGGTGGCGGGCACGGGGCCGTGGCGCCGGCGACGGGTGCCGCGCGATCCGACGCCGCGCGATCCGACGCCGCGCGATCCGACGGCGCTGTCCCCGTCGAGAAACCGGCGGGGATGTGAACCCGATGGCCCTCGCTCTCTCGATGCCCCTGTCGACGTGGCGGTCGGGCGTCTACCTCCTCGCGATCATCGGCTTCGTCGTGGCCCTCAAAGGCCTCAGCTCACCGCGTCATGCTCGACGCGGCAACATCGCGGGAGCCGTGGCGGCGCTCCTCGCCATCGCGATCACCTTCTCGGCCACCGAGGTCGACCACTCGGCGCGGAACCTCGGCCTCGCGCTCGGGGCGATGGCCCTCGGCACCCTCGTGGCCATCCCGGCGGCGCGGCTCGTGAAGATGACCGCGATGCCCCAGATGGTCGCCGTGTTCAACGGCGTCGGGGGTGGCGCGGCAGCGCTCGTCTCCATCGGCGAGCTGCTCCACATCCACACGACCGGGGTGAGCCCGGCGACGTACGTCGTGGTCGAAGCGGTGATCGGCGTGCTGATCGGCTGCGTGTCGTTCGCCGGCAGTGCCATCGCGTTCGCCAAGCTCCAGGAGCTCATGGCGACGCGCCCGATCGTCTACCCGGGCCAACAGCCCATCAATGCGGTGGTGGGCGCGGGCATCCTGGCCCTCCTGCTCCTCGCCGTCGTCACCGGCGACACCGCCTACGTCTTGGGGGTGCTCGGGCTGTCGCTCGTCCTCGGGGTCATCTTCGTCCTTCCGATCGGTGGCGCCGACGTGCCCGTGCTCATCTCGTTGTTGAACTCGTTCACCGGGCTCGCGGTCGCGGCGTCGGGCTTCACCCTCGGCAACAACCTCCTCATCGTCGCGGGCACGCTCGTCGGTGCGTCCGGCATGCTGCTCACCCGCCTCATGAGCAAGGCGATGGGTCGCTCGCTGCCCAACATCCTCTTCAGCGCTTTCGGCGCGGTCGTGACCGCGACGGGGACGGCGGAGGGGCTCGACGGGAAGGCGGTGAAGAGCTCCACCCCCGACGACGTCGCCGTGCTGCTCGCGTACGCGCGAAAGGTCGTGATCGTTCCCGGCTATGGCCTCGCCGTGGCCCAGGCTCAGCACGTCGTCAAGGAGCTTGCCGACTCGCTCAGCACTCGCGGCGTCGACGTCTTCTACGCCATCCATCCGGTCGCCGGACGCATGCCGGGCCATATGAACGTGCTCCTCGCCGAGGCGAACGTGCCCTACGACGAGCTGAAAGAGATGGACGAGGCCAACCCCGAGATGCCCACCGCGGACGTGGCCCTCGTCGTCGGGGCGAACGACACGGTGAACCCCGCGGCCATCGACACGCCGGGGAGCCCCATCTACGGCATGCCGATCATCCATGCGGACCAGTCCCAGCACATCGTCTTCTTGAAGCGCTCGATGCGCCCCGGGTTCGCTGGCATCGACAACGCGCTGCTCTTCGACGACAAGACCGTGCTGTTGTTCGGCGACGCCAAGGACACCCTCCAGAAGCTGGTCGCGGCGGTCGCGTCGGTCTGACCCGCCGCGCGGGATGCCCGGTATTCGGGACGGACGTCTCTCATCGTGACATTCGGCTCGGCTGACGCTGGGACGTTCGGCACTGTCGGTTCGGGGTGGCGGCCTTTAGCGTTGACCACATGGCGACGGCTCCATCAGATATGAACCAGCCGAGCCCGGCCGTGTTCCTCCAGGACTTCGTCGACGTCGACTGCGCCGCGGACCCCGTGAGCGCGCGTATCGCAGGGGGTGACTGGTGGCTCGGCAATCTCGCCAGTGCCGCGGGTGACGACACCGAGACTCAGCTCATGCGGATCGGGCCCGCATCATTTGGTGACTGGATCGCGCGCGACGTACGCGTGCGCATCGGCCGGTCGAGCGGCAGCGGTGGCTCCACCCTCGTACCGCTGCGATGGGAGGACGCGCGGCGGCCTCATCTCTTCCCCGTGCTCGACGGGAACCTCGAGGTGGTGCCGCTCGGCCCCGAACGTTGCCGCGTCGTGCTGACCGCTGCCTACCGCCCACCCTTCGAGCGGGCCGGGCAGCTGCTCGACCAGGCCTTCTTGCACCGCGTCGCCGAGTCCACGGTCCGTTCGTTCCTCACCCAGCTGGCATGCACGGTGGAAACGGACGTGGTCGCAGGTGCCGACGTCCACGGAGCCGACGCCCACGAAGAGGAGCGAGCGTCCACCGACGCTTCGAGCGGCGCCGCGGGCGACGCGTCCTGGCGACTTCGTCCGTTGCACTGATCGACGGAAGGGAGACGTCGCGGTTGGGGGCCACCTCGGCGCGGACGACCACGGCCCCCGCTACGCCGCCGTGCCTCGACGGGCACCAGTGCGACTCGAAGACGCCGACTTGGAACCCGAGCACCGCTGCGACGTCATAGGCTCGTGTCGCCCACCGCGCGAGCTGATCGCGTCCCGGCGGGACCACACCGATGACCATGCCGTTCGCTGCCTCATTGCTCGCCACGCTGCCGGCGCTCGCCGGACGCAACTTCTTGCGCACCTATCTGAACCCGGTGCCGATCGTCGTGCTGGCAGTCGCGCTCGCCGTGTACCTGCTGGCTGTCCGGCGCCAGAACCGCCTGCACCCGGCGCACCCGTGGCCCCTGCGGCGTACCGTCTCCTATCTCGGGGGGACGCTGGTCACCTTCGTCGCCATCTGCAGCTTCCTCGGCGCATACGATCGGACGCTGTTCTGGGTCCACATGGTCCAGCACCTGTTGCTCATCATGGTGGCCGCGGCGATGTTCGCTGCCTCGTCGCCGGTCGCGCTCTGCTGGCGTGCCACGAGCGCAAGGACCCATCGTCGGCTCGGCGCCGTCCTGCGCTCCCGTCCGGCGCGCATCGTGGGCCACCCGGTCACGGCGTTCGTCCTCTACGCCGTGCTGGTCCCGCTCACGCACTTGACCGTCTTCTTCAACGACGCCATCCGTTCGGGGGCGGTCGACCAGTTCGAGCACCTCTGCTTCGTGGTCGTCGGCTTCCTCTTCTTCCGGCAGCTCTTCGGGGTGGACCCGAACCGCTACCGCGTGCAGCCGGCGATGCGAGGGGTGATGGTGTTCCTGGCGGTCCCCGTCGACACCTTCGTGGGCCTCACCTTGGACTCCGAGACCCACGAGATCTTCCCTGCCTTCGCCGCCGAGCACCGCACGTGGGGGCCCTCGCTCGTGATGGACCTGCATCTCGGCGGGGTGATCATGTGGGTGGGCGGCGACGTCTTGATGACGGCCGCGATCGTCCCGATCATCGTCGCATGGTTGCGTCGGGAGGAGCGACGGGCGAGGTCCTTCGACCGCCAGCTCGAGGCCTACTTCCCTCCCCCGCCGCCCCGCGGACAACCGACAGCGGGGTTCGCCCTCGGGACCCACGCGGCGCGGCGTGACCGACACCCCCATGCCGAGCAGGCCGATCCGCTCGGCAGCGGCTGACCGGGTGTCGCCGCCGTGGACGTGATGCCGCATGAGCGCGCGCCCGGGGCGCCGGCCGCCGGCCTCTTCGCGCCGAGGGTGCACCGGCGCGTGCTGCCCTCCCCGACGCGCCGCCAACTCAGCGAACGCGGTACCCAGATCGCGACGACCACGGCGCGACGCCTCGGGCCGCTCGCCGCACGCCAGGCGCTGCACCTGCGCCGAGGCGGGGGTCTCCTGCCTGCCAGCGTGGCAGCACACGCCCTCCGGCTCATGTGCGAGGACCTGGGCGGGACCTTCATGAAATTCGGCCAGCTCGTGGCTTCCTCGCCCGGCCTCTTCGGTGAGGAAGTGGCCGAGGAGTTCCGCGCCTGTCTGGACACCGGTCCGCCCGTCGACTTCGACGTCGTGCGCGCCTGCATCGAGGCAGACCTCGGTATGGGCGTCGAGGAGGCCTTCGCAGAGCTCGACGCGCGCCCGATCGGTCGTGCGTCGATCGCGGTCGTCTACCGAGGTGTCCTCCACGACGGGCGTGTGGTCGCCGTCAAGGTGCTGCGTCCAGGCATCGAGCTCGCCGTCGCGGCGGACCTGCGGCTCATGGTGCCGCTCGCCGAGGTCGTGGCCAAGGAGACCGGCGAGCAGATCGCGGGGTCTGTCCTCCAGCTGCTCGACGGCTTGGACCAGCAGCTGCGCGAGGAGCTCGACCTACGCAACGAGGCTCGGGCGCTCTCCCACTTCCGACAGCTCCTCGCCGGCGCACACCTGACGCGCCTCGTCGTGCCCGAGCCATACCCGGCGCTGTCAGGGCAGAACGTGCTCACGATGGAGCTGCTCGACGGTGTCGCGATCGACGACCTCGCCAAGGCGGCGACGCTCGGCTACGACCCCGCCCCGCTCGTCGAAGAGGTGGTGCGTGCCTTCTTCATCACCACCGTGCGCTGGGGTGCGTTCCACGGCGACCTGCACGCAGGGAACATGCTGCTGCTCGCCGACGGTCGGCTCGGCATCATCGACTGGGGCATCGTCGGGCGGCTCGACGAGGATACGCACCGCTTCGTCGTCCGCCTCCTCGACGCAGTCCTCGGCGACGAGTCCGCGTGGCCAGACATCACGGCGCACCTCACGCGCGTCTACGGGCAGGCGATCCAGGTGGGGCTCGGCCTGGACGACGAGCAGCTCACGGTCTTCCTGCGCGGCATCGTCGAGCCGGCGCTCACCCGCCCCTTCGGCGAGGTCAGCCTCGCCGCGATGCTCGAGGCGCCGCTCGTCCAGGCGGCCAAGGCCCGCGGCGCCCGCGCGCACGAGCGTCCACTGCGCGCGGTGGCCTTGCGCCTGCGCACCAACCGCAGGATGCGTCGGCTCGCCGACGAAGCAGGCGGGCTCATGTCCGACTTCACACGGGGTGCCTTCCTGCTTGCCAAGCAGTTCATGTACTTCGAGCGCTACGGCAAGCTCTTCCTCTCGGACCGGCCCATCCTCGCCGACCAGGAATTCTTGAGCGCGTTGGTCGCGGGGGTTCCTCGATGAGCCCGAGGGTCCTCGGAGGGGCCGGTATGCTGCGGAAACGGGTGGCCGGCACGCCGGCACGCCGGCACGCCGGCGGATGGTCGCGACGGGAGGTCTGGTGGTGAAGGTCGTAGTCGATTTCGACGTGTGCACCTCGAACGCCGTGTGCATGGGCATCGCGCCCGAGGTGTTCGAGGTGCGCGACGACGGCTTCTTGTACGTCCTCGACGAGCACCCACCCGCCGAGCTGCACGACAAGCTGCGTGAGGCGGTGGCCAGCTGCCCGACCGGCGCCATCTCGCTGGTCGAGGACGACTGAGCGGAGGCGTGGCGCCCCCGAGGGTCCGCATCGCGCCGTCGCCGACCGGCTTCTTCCACGTCGGCACGGGTCGCACGGCGCTGTTCAACTGGCTGTTCGCCCGCCACCACGGCGGCGCGTTCATCCTGCGCATCGAGGACACCGACACCGAGCGGAACCGCGAGGAGTGGGTCCAGGGCATCGTGACGGCGCTCGAGTGGCTCGGCATGACGCCCGACGAGGGTCCCTACCGCCAGTCCGAGCGAACGGAGCGCTACCACTTCGCCCTCGACACCCTCTGGGACGCCGGGCAGCTCTACGCCTGCGACTGCACCCGCGACGCGGTGCTCGAGCGCACCAAGTCGAGCTCGACGCCCGGCTACGACGGCTACTGCCGCGACCGGGGCCTGGCGCGAGCTGGCAACGCGCTTCGGTTCCGGACTCCCGACGAGGGGGAGACCGTGGTCGAGGACCTGGTGCGAGGCATCGTGACGTTCCGCCACGAGACGATGGAGGACTTCGTCGTGGCCCGGTCGAACGGCGAGCCGCTCTTCGTCCTCGCCAACTGCGTCGACGACCGCGACATGCAGATCACCCATGTGATCCGCGGCGAGGAGCTGCTGCCGTCCGCGCCAAAGGGCATCCTCATCTGGCGGGCGCTCGACGCCGCGGGCGAAGGCGGGGCCGGATGGGGCCAGCGCACGCCGCTGCCGGGCTGGGCGCACCTGCCCAATTTGGTGAACGAGCAGCGAAAGAAGCTCTCCAAGCGCCGCGACGCCGTGGCGGTCGAGCTCTACCGCGACCAGGGGTACCTGCCCGAAGCGCTGCGGAACTACCTCGCGCTGCTCGGGTGGAGCCCGCCGGGCGGCGAGGAGAAGGTCTCGGTCGAGACCATGATCGCGGCGTTCGCCCTCGAAGACGTGAACCACTCGCCCGCCTTCTTCGACGTGAAGAAGCTCGCGCACATGAACGGCGAGTACATCCGCGAGCTCTCCGCGGCCGCCTTCGTCGAGCGGGTGCGGCCCTGGACCGAGCCGGCGGCGGTGCGGGCTGCGGGGGGGTGGGTCCCCCAGTCGGCGACACCGACGCCGTGGCCACCCGAGCGCTTCGACGCAGCGACCTTCGAACGGCTGGCGCCCCTCGTCCAAGAACGCGTGGCCGTCCTGGGCGAGGCGCCTGGCATGGTCGACTTCGTCTTCCTCGCCGAGCCTGCGATCGACGAGGCGTCGTGGGAGAAGGCCATCGAGCGCGACGAGGGCGCGGTCGCGCTCCTGCGGGCAGCCCTCCACGAGTACCGCGACTGCGACTGGCGAGCCGAGGCGATCCGCGAGGTCACGGTGGCGGTCGGGGAAGCGGCGGGCCGCAAGCTCGCCAAGGCCCAGGCGCCGGTGCGGGTCGCGGTGACGGGGCGCACCGTCGGGCCCCCGCTCTTCGAGTCGCTCGAGGTGCTCGGTCGCACGGTCGTGCTCCAGCGCATCGAAGCGGCCATCGCCCGAGCTGGAGGTGGGGGGACGTGAGGCGCTCGCCGGTGTGTGCTGGCCGTGCCGAGATGATGGGACCGCACGATTGTTCCTGTTTCGCTGGCTGACCGCTCCGCTCCGGTTCGCGCTGAAGCTCCTGGCGCTGTTCATCGCGGCGGTCGTCGTCTACTACGTCGTCACCTTGGTCCAGGTCTGGCTCACGTCGAGAAAGTACGACCCGGTCCCCGCCCAGGCCATCGTGGTGATGGGCGCTGCGCAGTACAACGGCCGGCCCTCGCCCGATCTCCAGGCCCGCCTCGACCAGGCGCTCATCCTCTTCCAGCAGGGCTACGCGCACCTGATCGTGTGCACCGGCTCCAAGGAGCCCGGCGACGCGTACACCGAGGCCCAGACCGGCAAGACGTACCTCGAGTCCAAGGGCGTGCCGCCGGCCGACATCTTGGAGGCGGGTGGGCGCGACAGCTGGACAAACCTCGCGCTGGCTGCCGACCAGCTGAAGCCGCTCGGGGACACCGACGTCATCATCGTCACCGACCCCTTCCACGAGGACCGGTCGATGGCGATCGCGACCGACGTGGGCCTCACGCCGCACCCGGCGCCAACGCAGACCTCGCCGATCAACGGCACCGCGGTCGTGCCGTACTTCCTGAGCACAGCGGCGGCGGTCGCCGTGGGCAGGATCGTCGGCTTCAACAACCTCCACGCCTTCGCGTCGCTGGCGATCTCCACCGTGGTGCCGACGTCGTGAGCAGGGAGCCGCACGTGCCGTTGCGTCGCGCCACCCGGTCGAGGTGGCCGGCCCGGTCGAGGTGGCCGGCCCGGTCGAGGTGGCCGGCCCGGCCGAGGTAGCCGGCCTGGCCGCCGTGGTGCGGGGCGCGCGTGGCGTCGGGTAACCTGGCTGCTCGCCCGTTCGGGGGTGGTGTAATCGGCAACACGACAGGTTCTGGCCCTGTTATTGGGGGTTCGAGTCCTCCCCCCCGAGCTGCGCAGGCACGCCGCTGGCATGTCTGCACACGGCCCCATCGTCTAGAGGCCTAGGACACCACCCTCTCAAGGTGGAGACACGGGTTCGAACCCCGTTGGGGCTGCCACAGAAAGTGCCTGTTCATCGGGCATGTCCGAGTTCGGCGCCGAGGCAGTTGCCAAAATCCTGCGAAAGATCGCAGGCAAGGACGGGCACGGGATATGGCCAAGTCCCGGGCCGACGGCGCGTGTCAGAGCATCCATCGTGGCCGCACCGTCCCAGTCGCACCGCCGCAAGCACGACCGCCGAGATCCCATCCCCCAGCGGGTCCCAGTTCACCAAGAGTTCATCGTCAGATTCCCGGTCGGACACCTCGAGTTCGTGTTGGGGAAACCCGGGCTGGTCATGCTGACCACGGATCAGTCGATGCCGATGACGTGAGCGCCCGTCGATGCGACGGGGAGAGGAGAGCGACCGTGAGCGACGGGACGGCGCCAGTGAACGCCTTGTACCGCCCGCTGGACGAGGCGGAGATCGGTCGAAAGCACTGGCTGACGGTGTTCACCGCCGGCATGGGGTTCTTCACCGACGCCTACGACCTGTTCATCATCGGGACGGTCACGGTGCTTCTGACCCCCATCTACCACCTGAGCACGAACCAGATCTCGCTGTTGAACTCGATCTCACTCTTGGCCTCGGTGGCCGGGGCGCTCACGTTCGGCAAGCTGATGGACCGCTGGGGCCGCAAGCGCATGTACGGCGTGGAGGTGGCGATCCTCGTCGTCGGCGCCATCTTGTGCGCCTTCGCCTGGAACTTCACCTCGCTGTTCATCTTCCGCCTCATCGTCGGCTACGGGGTGGGCGGCGACTACGCCACTTCGGCCGTGATCACCTCGGAGTACGCGAACCGCAAGTCCCGGGGCAGGCTGGTCGGGTCGGTGTTTGCCATGCAGGGGCTCGGTCTCCTGGCCGGCCCGGCGATCGCCTCGATCTTCCTCAGCGCCGGGGTGCCGGACACCATCGCCTGGCGGCTCATGCTCGGCCTCGGCGCCATCCCGGCCGCCTCGGTGATCTACCTGCGTCGCAAGATCCGTGAGACCCCTCGTTACACCTTGAGCATCCAAGGCGACGAGGCCGCCACCGCGACGACGATCGCGTGGGTGACCGGCCAGCAGCCGGCGGTCCGGGCGAACGGAGCGGGGCGAGCGATGGTCGGCGCGACCCCGAGCGGTCCGTCCAACGCCAACGGCAACGCCAACGGCAACGGCAACGGTCTTCGGGCGAAGCTCACGTCCAAGCCGTTCTTGTTGCGCCTGATCGGCACGGCCGGCAGCTGGTTCCTCTTGGACGTCGCCTTCTACGGCAACTCGGTGTCGAGCCCCCTCATCTTGAAGCTGCTCCAGCCCACAGGCACCCTGCTCGACCACACGCTCATCTCGCTCGCCATCTTCGCCGTCGCCGCCTTCCCCGGCTACTGGCTGGCGGTCTTCTTGATGGACCGCATCGGAAGAAAGCGCATCCAGTGGCAGGGCTTCGCGGTGATGGCAGCAGCCTTCGCGCTCATCTGGCTGCTTCCCGACGGGGCGACGGCGGTGGGAGTGTTCTTGCCGCTGTTCGCCATCAGCTACTTCTTCACCGAGTTCGGGCCGAACATGACGACCTTCGTCTACCCCTCCGAGGTGTTCCCGACCTCGGTGCGTGGCACCGGCGACGGCATCTCGGCTGCCGCCGGCAAGACCGGGGCGTTCTTGGGTGCGCTGCTGGTGCCCCACCTGCTCACCTCGGTTGGGATCAGCGGGGTGATGGGGATCATGGCAGCGGTGTCGGTGGTCGGCGTCGGCCTCACCTTGGTCGCCCTTCCCGAGCCCAAGGGACAGACGCTCGAGTCGGCTGCCGCCGAGGAGGTCAAGCCCGAGTTGGTCGCCGCCGCCTCGTCGATCGGATGACGTCAAGGCCGACCGATAGGGTCCAGCTGCCTTGGTGGTGAGGACTCGGGAGGGATGACTGGGCTCGCTCACCGGGCTTGCTCACCGGGCTCGCTCACCGGGCTCGAGGCAGCGCACGATCATGCCCTCGGCCGATGCCGTCGGTCAGGCGGTCAGGGCGGAGACGGGTGTCGAGGTCGCGCGTCGGGTGGCCAGCGCGGTCTCCGTCGCCACGACCAACATCCACAGGAGCGCCACCATGGCGAGATGGACGTCTGCCCACGACGGGGCGCCACGGGTGAGCGCGCTGGCGGCACCGAGCGCGGCGACGGCGACGTAGGTGCCACCCGACGCCAGGGCGGCCACCCGCCACGCCGGCCAACCGGCAGTCGACCGCCATCGGCTCCACACGAAAGCGACCAGCGTGACGCCGGTGAGACCGGCGAGCGAGCGATGGAGCAGTTGCCAGTCGGCGAGACCGGTCGCAGACGATGGGCAGAGCGGCCACGACGGGCACGCGCCGGCGCCGGCGTTCGCAACCACCAGGCTGCCGCCGACGATGGTCGCGAGGGTGACCACCAGCAACGCGGCTCCCCATCGCCCCACGTTCGCAAGGGACCACGAGCCGCGTCGGCCACGAATGGCCGCGACGGCCGTCACGACCGTCGCGGCCAAGAAGACGAGGCCGACGACCAGGTGGACGGCGACCGTCCACGGCGCGTTCTTGGCGAACACCGTCAACGCGCCGAGGGCCGCCTGGACGAGGACCAGTGACGCCGCTACGGCGGCCGGGAGAAAGGCGGTGTGGCGAACCTGGGACCGGCGCGCCAGGAAGGCGGTGGAGAAAGTGCCGACGGTCACCAACGCCACCAGGTAGCGATGGGACTGCTCGAGGAGAGCGTGGAACCGGTCGACCGGGCCGATGTGGCCGTAGCAGAGGGGCCAGCTCGGGCAGCCCATCCCCGAGTTGGTGACCCGCACCGTGCTGCCGAGGACCACGAGGGCGTAGGTGGCGGCCATCGTGGCGATCGCCAGGACCACGACGGCACGGTCGGGTCCAGTGCGGCGCCTCCTCGCCCGATCGGCCGAGGGCTCGAAGGAGAGCTCGGCATCGAGCGACGCGCTGGCGTGCTGCACCTCGATCACCCCCTGGGGCTGCTCGCCACGGGCACATGACGCCGGTGAGTGCAGTGGCCCTCGCTCGCCATCTCGCTCGCCATCTCGCTCGCCATCTCGCTCGCCATCTCGCTGGGTGGCCGCCACGCTACCTCGAGTGAACACCATGACATGTAGTGAAGGAGTTGTACTTGCCGCGGCCTTGCCGAGATGCCTACTGCCGGCCAGCTGCCGCATCAGCCGCCCGGAGGGGCGGGGGGCCAGGCGAGCGCGCAGGAGCCCCAAGCGTGCGGCAGCAGTTGACGGAGAGAGCCGAGGACGGTGGGCGATGTCAGGCGGCGCGCGGGCGCCAAGCTCTCGGGACGCGCCCAGCTGGTGCCGCGACCGTTCTGCTGCAGCGGCATGGCGCGAAAGGTGCGGTCATGTGTCCGATGGGCCGGTCACGGTGAGGTCGTCGAGCTCCTCGAAGACCTGGGGGTGGTCAAGGGAGGCACCCTCGAAGGGTGCACCGGCGGGCTCGGACCAGAAGGCCTCGAGGGCTTCGCGCGACCGCCAACGTGCGATGGCGACGAGATGGTCGTCGTCACCTTCGGGAGCGAGGAGCACGCTTCCGAGCGCGCCGTCGTGAGCCGCACGGATGCGCAGCGTCCCTTCGTGCCACCACGCACGAAACGCTGTTCGCCGGTCGGGTTCGACGCGCCAGCGGTAGAGCACGCGGATCATCATCGAAGGCTATGTCGGTGCCTGTCGTTCTTCGCCAGCGGGCCGCTTCGCTTCCCGCACCTCGACGCAGGCACTGCGCCTTTCGCTCCCTTTCGCTCCTTCTCTCACCTCCAGCTTTCACCTCCAGCCCAGGCTGCTTCGACCTCCCGCCCACGGATCCGGAGGTTCAGTGCGGTGGTTCGAGCAGCTCGACGCGGTTGCCGAAGGGGTCCTCGGTGTGAAGGCGCCTGACCGGCGACAGCTCGTCGTCCCACTGCACCGGACGACCCGCCGCGCAGAGCGCGCTGGCCAGCACGTCGATCCCGACCACCCGGAGCGCCACGTGGGCCTTCGCGGACGGTTGGAAGTCCGGGTCGACTCCGAGATGGATGTGCACGTCGACGCCGGAGAACCAGCATCCGCCACGCGCGGCGAGGACTGGCGGTTTCGGTTCTTCTCGCAGACCGAGCAGTGCTGCATAGAACGACCGGCACTCGTCCTCGCGACCCACCGGCATCGCGAGCTGGGCATGGTCCAGTGCGGCGACGGCGTGGCGACGTGCGCCGCCAGCGGAGCGCTGGCCCACCGCGAACACCCTGCGGTAGGGGAGCAGCGTCGTTCCTGTACTGATCGGGTAGGCGTCGCGGAGCACCGCCGCGTACTCCCGGAGGAAGTCGGCCGCGTCCGCATCTCCGAGCGCGTCGAGGACCGGGCGTAGCGCGGTGCCCTTCATCCACTCGAGGACTGCGTCCGTGCCGGCGAGCACCTGGAGATAGGTGGTCTCCCATGCGAGCGCCTCCAGGCCGGCTGACCGAAGGGCGACGAGGTAGTCGGCGGGGTCGTGCGAGGCGGGCCACGAGAGGTCCGGGTCGACGCGGTCGCGCCACCGAGCGGACTCGGCGAGCGCGCGGAGCAGCACGTGGCTCGGCTCGGTGAAGTTGCCGGGCACCTGGAAGGCGAGGACGCCGCCTGGCGCGAGGAACGAGGAGAGCCGTGCGATGAGCCCGAGGTGATCGGGGACCCACTGCAAGGTGGCGTTCGACACGAGCACGTCGACCGGTCCCTCGGGTCCGAAGGCGCGCAGGTCGCCGAGAACGAACTCGAGGCGTCCGGGAACCTCGAGCTGGCGCGCCGCGGCCAGCATCGCCTCCGAGCTGTCGACTCCGACGACTCGAGCCGCCGGCCAACGGGCTGCCAGGTCGGCGGTGAGGGTGCCCGGACCGCACCCGAGGTCGACGATCGACGCCGCCCAGGGGACGTCCACGTGGCGCACCAAGTCGTAGAAGGGTCGCGCCCGCTCGGTCGCGAACCGTCCGTACTGAAGGGGGTCCCACGTGACGGGACGGGGCGAGCGCCCACTGCCATCGTCGTCCACCACGCTCGATCCTCCCCGAATCTCTCGGCGTCGAGAACACTTTGCCATCGACGTCGCTATGTCGCGATGACCGGTCGCGTCGATCGGCTGGAGGCCATGGGCCGCGTCGCTTGACGGCCGACCCGACCGGCCGCCGGCGCGTGCTCGTGGACTGTCACCTGCAACGCCCCGCCCGGATCGAGACGTGCACCGTGCGCGCCGAGCTCGGGCGGACCAAGAGGAGCCGGGCTGTGCGCCGTGACACGATGCGCCCGCCCCGCACGGCGGCACAGTAGCCCGAGGGGTAGTGCACCTGGACGGGCACCTGGATGACGGTCGGCGCGGCGATCGCCCGATCCGGCCGGTATGCGAGGCTGAACGCACCGGTTGTCGGGTCGAAGCGCATCGACAGCGGCGTGCCGGCGATCGCTTCCGGATAGACGCGCGACAGTACGCGCGCGGTCGAGCGCAGCCTGCCATCGGCCATGACGAGCGCCTCGGCGGCGCTGCCGGTCGGGTCCGCGTAATAGCGCCACGACCAGTAGGTCCACCCCAAGAAGTCCCTGTCGGCGATCGCGGTCAACGGCGACAGCAGCGCGGGGTCCGAGGTCGCCCCGAACTCGCTCATGAACCATGCGGGGCCGCCGCGCTGGTACGAAGAGGCCATCTCGCGTCGGTCCTGGCGTCGTCGCACGAGCGCACGGAGCTCCTGGGCGGCGCAGGCCGCGACGTCCGTCGGGTTTCCCGTCTGCGGATTGCGCGCGCTGCAGTACACGTGGAAGTTGAAGACGAGGTGCGGGAACGGCATGGGTCCGAGGAAGGTCGGCAGCCCGCGGTCGGCGAAGATGTCCGGCTCGTCGAAGACAAGGGCGTTGGGGTCGTTGGCGAGGAGCCTCGGGACGACGCCGTTCTCGGGCACTGCCCGAGGGCACCTGATCGGCGGCGCGCCGTGCAGCAGGGGCCCGGTGTGCGCCTTGCCGGTGTAGAAGCACTGGAGCTGTGCGTCGAAGTGCTCTCCGCCATAGCGGACCAGCGAGGAGGAGAACGGCTCGTTGAACGGGTCGAAGCCGATGACCCAGGGGTCCTTGGAGAAGTACCTCGCCACCTTGCCCCAGACGAAGTCGAACTGCCCTTGGAGGTTGCCGACCACGTCGTTGGTCCAGAAGTTGCGGAACGCCGCGCCGGCGGCCGCCGTCCCGTACTCGCTCGACCAGCGTCCCGGGGGGTCCACGTTGGGCAAGCCGTCGGTGCAGACCGCCCAGTTCGGCGCGCCTTCCCCGTCGAACATCTCGTTGTAGACGTCTTGGTGCATGTCGAGGATCGTGAAGATGTGGAACCGGGCGAGCAGGTCGACCGTCTCCTTCAGCCGAGCGAGGTACCGGTAGAGGACTGCACTGTTGTACTGGTGCGGATCGCCCGGTCGACCCCGCCTGCAGATCGCGGGATCGTTCGCGGGGGCCTTCCCCGGTTCGAGCCCCTTCCAGGTCATGCCCAAGCGCACGACGTCGAAGCCCAGCCGTGCCATGAGGGACGCGTCGTGCGCGTCGAAGTTCCAGGGTTTTCCCGGATCGGGGTACACCTCGTACGGCGCACGCTTGTACACGACGTTCACCCCGCGAAGGAGCACCACCCGTCCCAGTGCGTCACGCAGGAACGGGCCGCCCGGCGCCCGTAGGGGGCCGGTGACGGGCGGCTGACCGTGCACGCTCGGCGCCGCCTCGATCGGTGCCGAACGCCTCGGCAGGGCGGGCGCTGCCGCAGCCCAGGGGGGATTCGCGGACCACGTGAGGACGGCACCGCTCGCCAGGGCGACGATCAGGACGACGATCATGGCGATCGCTGCCCACAGCACACGCTGGCACCGTAGGAGATGATGCGGTCTCCACCTCGTCATGCGGACGCCGGCTCGGAGCGGAGGCATGCGCCGGTATCCACCCACGAGAGTGGAGCGTAAGGGCGCGCGTGCGAGCGCCGCCGCGCAGACTTCACGCAGTGCATTCTTCGGTGTGCTCGAGGTGACCATCCTTCGCGGCGATCGGGCCCCAAGCGGCCTGCCGGCATGACGCGGTCGTGTGCCGTGCGCCGGTGCTGGATCTGGCCGGCGCCGACGCGCCGGCCGCGATCGTCAGTCGATCGGCGGTCGATGGTTCGTGCGCAGCCCCGTCCCGAGATCGGCGCGGCGCGGCGCGTGCCCCGTCGCATCGTGGATCGTCCGCCACTCCTCGCTTGCGAGCAGCGGGCCCATTGCCGACGCGAGGATCTCTTGGGCGGCCGCTTGCGCGTCGCTCGGCGTCGGGAACGAGCGGAGGGTCCGGTACACCTCGGTGTCGCCGACCATCACCCGACCGACGAAGCCCCAGCTGTCGCTGGCGGGTGCTGCGTCGAGCCGGATGAGCAGTGCGTCGTCTGCCATGGTGTTCCCTTCCAAGCGAACCGGACGACGCGCATCGTACCTGTCGGCTCCCGGGGCCCAGCGACGACGGATCGCGACTGGTGCCACGACGCGCTGGGAGCGCCGCGTAGGGCGTGCGTGGCGGCTGTCGACACCGAGACCCAGCGGATCTACCATCGCCGCGGTGCCCGAGCGTCACGATGCGGCGGCGCGTGGCCACGGCGGGTTGCCCTGCGGTGACGGGCCTGCGTACAGCGGAGGTGCCCGGTGAGCGCTGTGGAGGGTGTGGCGGTCGCCGGCGCCCTGGCGCTTGCCGCACTGCTCGGGATGAGCGACTCGCCGAACGCGAC
The DNA here is from genome assembly GCA_021810205.1 of Actinomycetes bacterium. GTDB lineage: Bacteria > Actinomycetota > Acidimicrobiia > Acidimicrobiales > RAAP-2 > JAJYVT01. The sequence continues at coordinate 3,411 of JAJZJC010000032.1, read as the reverse complement.
CGCGGCGCTCGTCTCGGGCCGGACTCGCTCGTACCGCGCCGTCGCCGCCTGGTCGCTCGGCTGGACCGTCCTCGGCGGTCTCCTCGCGGGCACCGTCGTCGCCCGTAGCACTGTGGGGCTCGTGCATGTGCCGCCGCGTCTCCTCACGCCGGTGCTCGCGGCGGGCTGCTGGTCGACCGTCCTCTTCACGTGGGTGACCGTGCGGCGCGGCTTCCCCACCAGTGCGAGCGTCGGGCTTGTCGGGGGTCTCGCCGGGGCCGGCGTGGCCGCGCGCGGCTGGTACGGGGTGGAGTGGGGCGGGGTCGAGGGTGAACATCTCGTCGGTGTGCTCGGCGTCCTCGGAGGGATCCTCCTCGCGCCGGTGCTGGCCGCGGGCGCGGCGCTCGGCATCGAGCGAGTGATCCGTCCCCTCTCGCTGCGCTTGCGCCGCGGCGCGGCCGGTCCCGTGCGTGGCGGGGTGTGGCTCGCGTCCGCGGCCGTCGCCGTGGCCGACGGCACCAACGACGGTCAAAAGGCGATGGGCGTGCTCGCCGCGTCGTTGTCGGGGGCGAGCGTGCTCCAGGCGGGTGGTGCCGGGATCTCCTGGCCGGTGCGGGTCTCGTGCGCTGTCCTTCTCGGCGTCTTCACCGTCGTCGGTGGTCGCCAGGTCGTCGCGACGGTGGCACGCCGGCTATGGCGCGCCGGAGCCGTCGACGATCTCGCCGGGCAGTCGTCGGCGGCCGCCGTCATCTTCTTGGCCGCGGTGCAGGGACTCCCGCTCTCCACCTCCACGGTCGTGACGTCGGCCAAGGTCGGAACCGGTCTGTCTCGGCGCCCGCGGCACCTGCAGCGCTCGCAGGTGCTGCGGATCGTGGAGGCCTGGCTCGTGACCCTCCCGGCCTGCGGCATCGTGGGCGCGCTGCTCTTCGGGCTGTGGCGGGAGTTCCGGTGAGTCGGAATGGTGAGACGGGTCGGTGGCGCTGGCCCGGCTGGATCGAACGGCTGACGTTCGCATCCGGCCCCGATGTGATGGGGCTGCTCGTCGCGCAAGGCGAGGTGAGCGTGAAGGCGCTGGTGGCCTTCGAGTCGTGGTCGACGAGCGCTGACATCGAGCGTGCGAGGGAGGTGGGCGAGCTCGAGCACGCCGCGGACGACGCCCGTCACCGGCTCGTCGCGGCCCTTCGGTCGTCGCTCGCGACGCCGATCGGTCAGGAAGATCTCTTCGTGCTATCGGAACGCTGTGATCGGGTGGTCAACCGCGTGAAGAACATCGTCGCCGAAGCCGAGGTCCTGGCATGGACGCCGGACGGTCACGCTGCACACATGGCCGTCGCGCTGCGCGCCGGGATGACCTCGGTGCTCGACGGGGTGCGCTGCCTCACCTCACGCGGGGACGGCACGGCCGAGGCGGCACGGGAGGCGACCCACTGTGTGCGCACCGTCGAGCACGAGTACCGCGACTCGATGGCAGCGCTGCAGTCCGTGGCGGACCTCCGTACGGTCTTCACCGCAAGGGAGATGTACCGGTTCTATGCCAGGGCGGCAGAAGCGCTCGAGACGCTGGCCGATCGTCTCTGGTATGCCGTGCTCTCCGAACCTTGACGCTCAGAGTGCGGGCTGGGGATGCTGCCAGCCGCGTCCAGGTGTCGTCGCTTCGGCCGGCGGGCGGGTGTCGGAGCCGCTGAGGATGCGAGAACGACATGCAACGTGCCGTGCTCGGAATGGGGCGGATGGGACAGGCGCTCGCCGGGCGACTGATCAAGTGCGGCCACGAGCTCACCATCTGGAACCGAAGTCCGCACAAGGCACCCGACCTCGTCGAGCGCGGCGCGACGGAGGCTCGCTCGGTCGCGGATGCCCTCGATGGCGCCGAGCTCGTGCTCGCCAGTCTCTCCAACGACGACGCTGTGCGGGCGGTCGCCTTTGGCGACGAAGGCGTGCGCCCCAACCTTCCAGGCGGCTCGGGAGCCCCTCGCATGCGGCCTCCGGAGAGGCCATCTACCTGGTCGGTGCCGACGCCGCGCATGTGGACATGGTGGCGCCGCTATTCCCCGGCCTCTCTCACAAGCACCTGCACTACGAGCGGCTCGTCCTCGCGTCGGTTGCCAAGGTCACCGTGAACTCGCTTCAGCCCAATGGTGGCGCCAGGGCTCGGGTACCGCTTCGAGGGCATCTTGACCGGTGATCAGGAGCCGATCTGGACGGCGCCGCTCGGGCTGAAAGACGCCACGTTGGTCACCGATCTCGCCGCGCATGGGCTGGAGCGGCCACTTACCACGGCGGGGCATGACCAGTACGCCAAGGCAGGGTCGCGTTGGGGCAAGGAGGACGTCGCGTCGGTGGCCAAGCTGTACGACGAGGGGCACTGCGCAAGACGAGCACTGCGCAATTGCTCACCTCGTCGGCGCGGTCTGGCACGCGATGTCCCGAGCGTACGGTCGCTCGGGCGTGCTCAGGCTTTCCAAGTTCCTGTGGGCCCTGTCGCCCCGCCCGGGAGCTCGGCTGCCGGGATCTCCAAGAGCTGCAGCGTCAGGCGGACGGGTCCCGCCGGCTCCAGTCGGTGCGGCGCCCCGGGCGGGATTCCTTCGCGCGCCCCTGCCTCGACCCACGACGCCGTCGGCTTCTCGTCGCCTCGCAGGAGCCGGACACGTCCAGAGAGGACATGGAGGGACCCCCACGTCAAGGGGCTCAGGCGGTGCTCCTTTCGGAGCGCTGCCGGGAGAGTGCCCTCGTCCCACGTCATCGAGCGCAGCGGCCGAAGGCCATCTGGTAGCTCGCCACGGTCGCAGAGCGGGCAGTCGAGCGGGAGTCCGAGCCGTGACGCGCGTTCCGCGTCGTCTTGAACCCACGGGCGGATCTGGAACGGCGGTCGATGGCGTACGTGCTGGCGATGGCCGCATTCGAGATGCGCGACCCAGTCGCCCGCCGTGTCGCGATGGAACGACACGATCTTGCGCTCCACGGCGGCATCGTATCGTCGTTGCTGTAGACGCCTCACACGACGGTCGTCGTTGACGCGGCGGCCGGCCGTGGAAGCGGCGGCCGGCGTGGAGCAAGTGAGACCCGGAAGCGGCGACGTGGGGCGACGGGTCCGGAGCCGGCGAAGTCAGTTCGTGCCGGCTCGGAGGATGCGATGGGCTATTCGTTACTTCGCTCAGGAACGGTCCATCACGTGCCGTGCGACGACGGACCCGAAGGGGTCGAGCTCGGCGCCGAACTTGACGCGGTCGCCGCGCCGGAACTGCTTGCTGGGCCCACCCACATCGACGGCGCTGCTCTTCGGCGCCCGACACCCCTGGCTCGTCGGGAGCCAGGAGACCAGTCGGTAGCTCTCGGGCGTCGCGAGCGAGACGCCCGAGAGCTACCCGAGATACCCTGGCGTTCGGTCCCCCACCATGCCCCGAGAGCGACGAGGTCGAGGAGTGACGCCCC
>JAJZJC010000114.1 GCA_021810205.1 Actinomycetes bacterium | reverse complement strand
TACCAGGCCGGGCGGCTCGGCTCGGTCCCCGCGTCCCACATCGGCCACTGACGCCCGCGCCGAGGACGCCCGGGGCCCGCCGAGCGGTCAGCGGTGCGGGCCCGCTCAGCGACGGCGGCAAGCGGTTGGCGGCAAGCGGTCAGCGGTTGGCGCGATCGAGGAGGAACGTGCCCGTCGCGCGGCTCACGACCCTGCCTTCACCGTCACGCATCACGGCGTCGGCGAAGGCAACCTGGCGCGCGAGCCGGGTGACCTCGCCACGCAGCGTGTAGCGCTCGCCGGCGAGCGCCGGCCGCATGGTCTCGGTCTTGAGCTCCAGGGTCCCGCGCGCTCGGTCACCGCGTGGCAGGGCCGCGTGAATGGCGAAGTTCATACAGGCATCGAAGAGCACCGCGTGGACGCCCGCCTGCACGGCGCCGTGCGGGTTGCAGCCGAGCGGCTCGGGCACGAACGTGCCGTCGACCCAGCCGAGGCTCTCGCCGTCGACACCGTAGGCATCGAGGGTCGCACCGAGCGAGGCGAGGAGGGGCATCCCGCCATCGCCGAGCCACCGGTCCATGTTCCGGTTGCCCCGAGCTCCGCCGTCGGGACGCGGGCCCCCGGACTGGCTGTCGGCCGCGGACTGGCTGTCGGCCCGGGCGTCGGCCCCGGTCTCGGCGTCGGTGGGGGTCGGGGCACCCTCGGGCACAGGATGAGGCTAGCGGTGCGCCGGTAGGATGAGCGGCACTCGAGGTCCCCGCCACCTGGCGGGCGCAGGTGGAGGAGGCCCACCCATGACCACTGCAGTCATCGTCGACGCCGTCCGCACCCCTGGCGGCAAGCGGAACGGCAAGCTGAAGAACTGGCATCCCGTCGACCTCGCAGCCGAGGCGCTCCGCGCGCTCGGGGCGCGCAACGACCTCGACCCCGCACTGGTCGACGACGTGATCATGGGCTGCGTCATGCAGGTCTCGGAGCAGTCCTTGAACGTCGGGCGCAACGCGGTGCTCGCGGCGGGATGGCCCGAGTCGGTCCCGGCGACGACCGTGGACCGCCAGTGCGGCTCGTCCCAGCAGGCGATCCACTTCGCCGCGCAAGGCGTGATGGCCGGCGCGTACGACGTCGCGGTCGCCGGTGGCGTCGAGTCCATGACCCGCACCCCGATGGGCTCGTCGATCGTACGCGAGCTCGGGATGCCCTTCGGCCCTCGCATGATGGCCCGGTACGCGACACGCGGCGGCCTCGTGAACCAGGGGATCTCGGCGGAGATGATCGCGGATCGCTGGGACCTCAGCCGCGAGGACCTGGACGCGTTCGCGCTCGGCAGCCACCGGCGGGCCGCACGGGCAACCGCCGAGGGCCGCTTCGAGCGGGAGATCGTGCCGGTGGCGGTGCGAGGCGACGACGGCGAGCCCACCGAGGAGGTGCTCGCTGCCGACGAGGGCATTCGGGCGGACACCTCGCCCGAAGCGCTGGCCGCGTTGAAGCCGGCCTTCAAGCCCGACGGCAAGGTCACCGCCGGCAACTCTTCGCAGATCACCGACGGCGCCTCGGCCGTGCTCATCATGAGCGAGGAGAAGGCGAACGCGCTGGGGCTCACCCCGCGCGCACGCGTGTGCGCCTTCGCGCTGGCCGGCGTCGACCCGGTGACCATGCTGACCGGCCCGATCCCGGCCACCCGGACGGTGCTCGAGCGGGCCAAGCTCTCCATCGACGATATCGATCTCGTCGAGATCAACGAAGCCTTCGCCTCGGTCGTCCTCGCCTGGGAGAAGGAGCTCCATCCCGACATGGCCAAGGTCAACGTGAACGGCGGCGCCATCGCCCTCGGCCACCCGCTCGGCGCGTCCGGCGGCAAGCTGATGGCCACCTTGGTCAGCGAGCTGGACCGCACCGGCGGACGCTACGGCCTGCTCACCATGTGCGAAGGCGGCGGGCAGGCCAACGCGACCATCGTCGAGCGCCTCGGCTGAGCCACGCCACGCACCCCGCGCCACTCACGCTCGGCGTCCCCGCGCCAGTCACGCGCGGCGTCCGCGCGCCACGGCGGTCGCGGCCACGGCGTGCGGGGGTCCCCCGTAGGCTGACGCCGTGCGCCCCCGTTGGCTCTCCAAGCGAGCTCTGCTGCTCCATCTGGCGCTCTTGATCTGGTTCCCCGGCTGCGTGATCGCCGGGTGGTGGCAGGCCGACGCGACGGCACGACGGGTGGCGGCACGGCGGGCGGCACAAGGGCCCGACGCGTGGAGGAGGCGACGATGAGCAGCAGCCCCGCACGACGTGTGCTCACCAAGCTGGCGCCCGGTTACGCCCGGCCGGGTGACCTCGAAGACCCGCTGCGCGGCATCGAAGCCGCCATGCTGCGCTACCGCGTGATGGCGTACATCGTGGGGACGGGGCTCGCCACCTTGGTCTTCGTCGGCGTGCCACTGCAGTACGCGGCGGGCGTCCCTCAGGTGGACTCGATCGTCGGTCCCATCCACGGCTTCCTCTACATCGTCTACCTCATCGCCGCGCTCGACCTCGCTCGGCGGGCACGCTTCACGCTCTTGCAGATGGCCGCCATGGTCGGCGCGGGCTTCGTGCCCATCCTCGCCTTCGTCATCGAGCGCCGCGTCACCAAGCGCCTGCGCGGCGAGCTGGAGTCGATCCGGCCCTTCCTCGAGGAGGCAGCACGCTCGGCCGCCGACGCCGTGCCCGCCGATGCCGTGCCCACCGACCACGCGGAGCCGCCGTCACCTGCGCTCGGCTGAGCGACCGAACAGGCGCGCCGGCGTTGCCGCCGGACCTCGGTGGTCCTCAGAGACCGAGACGCGCCCCGCGCAGGGCTGCCTCGGCGTCGGCGGGGCCGTCCGCCTCGACGTCGGCGGCGCGCTGGCGTCCCGTCATGAACAAGACGAGCTCGCCCGGTCGCCCGGTGAGGGTCACGTGCGGCTCGCCCGAGCGCACCACCACACGCCCCACGTCCGGTGCCTCGAGCGTGAGCCCGCAAGGCACCCGGCGGCGCGCGAGCAGCGAGAGCCAGCGAAGGCGGGCCCACAGCAGGCGCTCGCTGCGCGCGTCGAGCCGGCGCGGGGCGCGGGGCTCGTCCCCGGCACGTCGGACGTCTTCGTGGTGGACGAAGAGCTCGACCGCGTTCACCGCCTCGTCGAGCATGCGAAGCGGCGCCGGCGGCCCGCTGCGGAACTGTTCGACGAGCGCACGGAAGGGTCGCGCGTCGCGCACGATCCGCTGGACACGAGCCGTGTAGTCCGCGAGCGCGGGCACCACGATCCCCGCCGCGGCGTCGGGCCGTCGCTCGCGCAGCACCAGGTGGGCCGCGAGGTCGGCGACCGTCCAGCCCTCGCACAAGGTCGGCGCGTCGGGACCGACCTCGAGCATGAGGTCTGCCAGCGCTTGGCGCTCGCTCGACGCCGTGGTCACCGCCGCTCCTCCGTCAGTGATAGCGGGTCGCCATGACGAAGCCCGCGAAGATCACCACGAGCCCCGCCACGAGATACCACGCGCTCACCGCCCCGGGCAGGACGGTGAGGTAGTTCAACAAGATCAGCAGGACGCCCGCGATCAGCAGGGAGAGGACCGTCGCCCCGTACCACGGGGGGCTCTTTCGCACGGTCTTGGGAACTGGCGGCGTGTACTTGCCACTCTGCTCGGGCGCCGTGTAACGCCCGATGCGCGACGCGCTCTTGAGCGTCGTCCGGCCACCCGACGACGTGCCCTTGCGCTGGGCACGACCCGGGCCGCGCTGGGTACGTGGCGCCATCGCGCACGAGGATAGACCGTTGCAGCCAGGTGCGCGAGCGTGCGCGCGCTCAAACCCGCAGCTCGACCTCGAGCGCGGCCAGCGCCGGCGACGGGCGGACGTCGAGCGCGCCCGCCACCTGCCGGGCGCGGGCCACGATCGCCAGCGCGGCCCCGGAGCGTCCGGCCTCGTGCAGCAGGCGGGCCGAGCGAACGTAACGGGCTTCGTCGGTGGGATCCGCCTCGATGGCAGCCGCCAGCAGCTCGACGGCCTCGTCGGTGTCACCCCTGGCGGCGGCGTCGGCCGCCAGGGAGTCGAGCAGACCGAGGCGCTGGAGGCGAAGCCGTTCCCGGGGGGCCGCCGCCCACGGCTGGTACGGATCGTCGCTCAATAGGTCCCCGCCGTAGCGAGCCAAGGCGGAGCGGGCCAGGGCTGCGCCGTGCGGTTCGCCGGCGGACAAGGCAGCCCTGGCCCGGCGGGCCTCGGCCTCGAAGACCGTGACGTCGCACTCCACCCCCGGGGCGAAGGCGACGGTCTCCCCCCGGCGCACGACGAGCGGCCCTGCCGCCTCGGCCACCCGGGCGAGCACATTGCGCAGGCGCCGGCGACCCACATCGGGCTCGACCTCGGGCCAGAGGGCCTCGATCAGGTTGTCGACGTGCTTCGCACCGCCCGAGATGGCTAGCAGCTCGACGACCTGGGCCGCCCTGGGCTGGAACGAGGCGACTTCCCTTCTATTGGGGTGGACCTGCGCCTCCACCCGGAACGGGCCGAGGACCTCCACTCGGGCCCACGGCGCGCTCGGACCGGCGCCGGCAGGGCGGGCCAGCGCGGCTGCCACCACGTCGAGGGCTTCGGCCGGCGCGAGGGCCCGTCCGCTGCGGAACTGGCCCGGCGCGTCCGCGCCCAGGGCCTCCCAGGCGCACGCCAGGAAGTCGTCGGCCGTTTCCTGCCAGCGCCTCGGCAGGCAGACACCGAGGGAATCGCAGAGCGTGGCGCCGGCGCCGGCCACCTGGAGCGCAGGCCCTGGATGGTCGGCGGCCACGGCGCCGCCCAGCGCCACCAACGCGTACGCGAGGCTGCGGCGGTCCCCGAGGACGTCGAGGTCCGCGGCGGCCTCCATGAGCGCGTCGGCGGCCTTTCCAAGGCGTCCCTCCAACGCGCAGATGAGGCCCAGGTGCAGCATCGAGATGGCCGCACCGTGGTCGTCACCTTCGGCACGCTGCACCGCCAGGGCCTCCTCCGCCAGGGACCGGGCCTCGCCGAGGTCGCCCGCGTCGGCGGCCATGAGGGCCAGGTTCGCCGTCACCAGCGCGGCCTCGACTCGCTGTCCGAGCGCCCGATGTCCCTCCAGGGACCGGACGAACAGCTCTCGGGCGCCGGCGACGTCGCCGACGAAGGCGCGGACCAGGCCCAGGTGGTTTCGGAGACGGGCAGTCCCTGCTTCGTCCCCGGCGGCCACCACCAGGCCGAGGGACTCGGTCATGGCCGCCTGGGCCGCCTCGTAGTCGGCCTGGCGCCAGGCCAGCATTCCCAGGCCGTCCAACAGGCGCGCCCGCAGGTGGCCAGGAGGTCGACCGGCCAGGCAGGCCTCCACCCATCGCCGCCCTTCGGCCAGGCGGCCACGCAGCTCCCAGAACCGCCAGAGCTCGGCCCCCAAGGTGGCCGCCGCCTCGGTGTGGCCGGCGTCGAGGGACCGGCGCAGCGCCAGGCGGATGTTCTCTTCCTCTGGGACCAGGGCCTCGAGCCGGCGACGCAGGCGGGGGCCGGCGATCAGGTCCGCCTCTGCGCCGCGAGCCAGCGCCACGCACCACTCGCGGTGCCAATCGAGGTAGGCCTGCAGGCGCCCGTCGGTCTCCAGGCGGGCCCGAGCGGCCTCGCCCACGATCTCGAGGACACGGAAACGCGCCTGGCCGGCCTGGTCCTCGCGGACCACCAGCGCCCGTTCGGTCAGCCCGGAGATGCCTTCGGCGACCGCGTGCCTGCTCGCCGGGTCCGGTAGCGACGTCGCGAGCGCCGAGAAGCCGGCCCCACCAGCGCAGACTGCGAGGCGCGCCAGCACGTCCGCTTCGGCGCAGGGGAGCTGCTCCATGCTCCAGTCCAGCGCGGCGCGCATGCTCCGGCGTCGCCGGAGGCCGTCGGGCTCCGCGCCCGAGGGCCATCCCTCGCCGTCGTCGAGCAGCCCGAGACCGTCGTCGAGCGCGGCGGCGAGCTCGGAGAGCCCGAGCACCCCGACACGGGCCGCGGCCAGCTCGAGCGCGAGGGGGAAGCCGTCGACCCGCCGGCAGATCGCCGCGACCGCCCTCGCAGCCTCCTCGTCGAGCGACAGCCGCGGGTGGACCGCGCGGGCCCGCTCGACGAAGAGCCTCGGCGCTTCGAACGCGAGCAGCGTCTCGACGTCCATCGCGCCCGGCCCGGGCACCGAGAGGGGGAGAACCGCGAAGCGCCATTCGCCGGTGACGCCGAGCGCCACCCTCGACGTGGCGAGCACCCGCACGTGCGGGCACTCGTCGAGCAGCACCTGCACCAGGCGGGCAGCTTGCGGGGCCACCGCCTCGCAGCCATCGAGGACCAGGAGGCACGTTCGATCCCCGAGCGCGCCCACCAGCTCCTCCGTGCCACTCCCGGCGGGCGTGAGCCCAAGGGCGCCGGCCACCGCATCCGTCACCAGTGCGGCCTCCCCGAGCGTTCCGAGCTCGACCACGACCGGAGGATCCCCGAGCGTTCGCTCCCGGTCGCGCCCCACCTCGAGGGCGAGACGCGTCTTGCCGACCCCGCCCGGGCCGAGGAGGCTCACGAGCCGCAGGCGCCCGAGGGCATCGCAGAGGGCAGCCCGCTCCGCCTCCCGACCGACGAAGCCGCTCCCCGGCGCCGGTACCCACGGCGCCGGGGCGCGCGCGGCACCGAGACCGTCGAGGAACTGCGAACGCCCGGCCGGCTCGCTCATCGACCTCGTCACCCCCGCCGCGCACCCGCCTCTGTCACGACGCGAGCGAGTGGGGTCCCGGCGTCGCAGCACCACCCTAGGCCCAGGTGACGCCGCTCGCACCGACCACCGGGGCCGGGGCGCCACGTCGTGCCGGGTCTGTTACGCGGTCCCGGTCACCCCCACGGCGGAACCGCCCTTCACCGGCGCGCTGAGCGGCGTGCTCGCCGCCGATCCCATGAAGCCGGCGTCGCCGAAGCTGAACACCCCGCCGTCGGCTGCGAAGAGCCAGTAGCCGTGGCCGCTCGGGGTGGGTGCCATGCCGACGATGGGGGCGTTCAGGTGCGTGGCACCCATCGAGCCGTAGAAGCCGGCTGTCCCGAAGCTGAACACGCCGCCGTCGGCGGCCACCAGCCAGTAGCCGTGGCCGCTCGGGGTGGGTGCCATGCCGACGATGGGGGCGTTCAGGTGCGTGGCGCCCATCGAGCCGTAGAAGTGGGCGTCG